>NZ_JBKVPW010000010.1:0-137274 GCF_046968865.1 Gallintestinimicrobium sp.
TATGAGATATGTCAAAGGCACAGTGTTATTATCAGATATATGGAAACGGATAAAGGCCATATTCATTACATGATAGAGACAGAACCGACAATGTCTATTAGTAAGATTGTAAACCTGATGAAGAGCTATACAACATACCATATGTGGAAAAGATATCCCCAATATTTACGAAAACAATTTTGGAAAGAACATACCTTTTGGACAGATGGATATTTTGCATGTAGTGTAGGAAATGTATCGGAAGAAATGCTGAAAAGATATATAGAAAATCAAGGTTGAGAAAGGGGGTGCCAGTGGATGTTAAAGGCATATAAATACAGAATATACCCTAATAATGAGCAGAAAATACAAATTGCAAAAACATTTGGCTGTTGCCGTTTTGTATATAATCAGACACTGGCATACCGGAAAGAAGTATATGAGAAAGAGAAAAAATCGGTTAGTAAAACTGACTGTAACAATTACTGCAACAGACAATTAAAGAAAGAATATGAATGGCTGAAAGAAGTGGATAAATTCGCTTTGACAAATGCGATTTACAACATGGATGCTGCATATCAGAAATTTTTTAAGGAACATGCAGGTTATCCGAAGTTTAGGAGTAAACACGATAATCATAAGTCATATACAACAAATTTTACGAATGGCAATATAGCAGTAGATTTCGAGGGCAATAGAGTAAAACTGCCTAAATTAAAAAATGTAAAAGCAAAACTGCATAGAAATTTTAGCGGGCAGATAAAATCGGCAACGATATCACAAGTCCCGAGTGGAAAGTATTATGTATCCATTTTAGTGGAAACAGAACACGTGGAACTGCCGCATACAAATCAAAATACAGGAATAGATTTGGGCGTTAAGGAGTTATGTATTACTTCTGATGGAAAGAAATACGAAAATCCAAAAATTATCAGAAAATACGAAAAGAAACTGAAAAAACTGCAAAGACAGTTAGCGCACAAAGAAAAAAGAAGCCAAAACTACTACAAAGTAAAGAAAAAGATAGCATTATGTCATGAAAAAATAACAAATACCAGAAAAGATTATCTGCACAAGATGTCCCATGAGATTATCAGCGAAAACCAAGTGATAGTTTCGGAAAATTTGCAGATAAAAAACATGGTAAAAAATCATCATTTGGCAAAGTCCATAAGTGATGTATCATGGTATGAGCTGACAAGACAGTTAGAATATAAGGCAAAGTGGAATGGCAGAAAATATATCAAGATAAATACATTTTATGCCAGCAGTCAGTTGTGTTCAGCCTGTGGATACCAAAATACAGAGACGAAAAATCTATCCGTAAGGGAATGGATATGTCCTGTCTGTGGAACAAATCATGACAGAGATATCAATGCGGCAAAGAATATACTGGAAGAAGGATTAAGAGAAATAGCATAAAAATAATAATATAGGGCAGGGACTGCCCGAATTAACGCCTGTGGAGATAGTAGGGAGCAAAACATCCAGTGGATGTTTGTTCTGCTCCGACCGGAGTGGAACGTAGAAACGAGGTCTGCGAAGCAGGAAGCCCATTGGCTTTAGACAATGGGTAGTTCACAACAATACATTCCGCAGGATAAGCGGTTTAAGAACGGAGGAGTTATGAGAATTACGGATTTGCTCGATAAAAGAAGCGTGATGCTGGGGGCTGCGCCTTCGGACAAAAAGCAGGCGCTTGAACAGGCAATTTCTCTCATGGTACAGAGCGGCAAGATCGCTGACGAAGAAGCTTACAGGCAGCAGGCTTTTTTGCAGGCTATATTATTCTGCTGTTAAAGAAGGTTTGCGATAAGCTTCCGGAAAGCCTGAAAAAGCTTGCACCGGTTTTGTTTTACCCGGTATTGGGTATCCTGCTTATGGGCGGACCGTTCAACAAAGCGGCATATGTATTTGGAACCGCTTCGATTGCGGCAGGCAACTACGATATTATGGCAGCAGTTATGATCGGCGGAATGGTTCCTCCCTGTGCAATCGCCCTTGCTACCTTACTTTTTAAAGATAAGTTTACAAAAGAAGAAAGACAGTCCGGTCCGGTCAACTTCATTATGGGTCTGGCATTTATCACAGAGGGCGCAATCCCGTATGCAGCGTCCGATCCGCTTCACGTACTGCCTGCCTGCATCATCGGCGCAGGAATTTCCGGCGCACTCTCCGAGGTATTTCAATGTACTTTGATGGCGCCCCACGGCGGAATCTTTGTATTCCCGGTTGTTGGAAACGCGATGATGTATCTGGTAGCGCTCGTGATCGGAACGATTGTATCAACCGCACTCCTTGGATTACTGAAAAAGAAAGTTGCCTGAAACGGTTCCGATGGATAAAAAAGAATAGCTTTTTAGTTACAGTTCACTCGTACCGTTTGGGTGCAGATTTCATGCTCGCATGAAAATCTGCTTACAAAAAGGTATGAGTGAACTGTAATGTTTTTTAGGCTCAAAGGAAAAGAAGACGTCACATTGGATGGACATCACATGATGTTGTATGCTAACATAGGAAGCACCGGGGATCCTGCGATGGTGTGAAAACGGCGCGATCAGCCCGCGTACACAAACGTGATCGAAATGGAGATATTATGTTAACAGAAAAACGCCAGGAAGAAATTGTACGGCTGGTATATGAGCGGGAGAGCATCACAGCAGCGGAGCTGAAAGAAATTCTCCACAGTTCGGAATCGACGATCCGGCGTGATATCATTGCGCTCGATCAGGAGGGCAGGCTGACAAAGGTGTTCGGCGGGGCGATTGCACTGCGTACAGCCCAGATTGTCAACAAAGAACTTTCGATGGTGCAGAAAAAAGATCTCCAGATTGCAGAAAAACAGGCGATCGCGCGTTATGCCGCGTCGCTGATCGAGCGGGATGACTGCGTTTATCTGGACGCCGGAACATCGACCGGTTGGATGATCGAATATATCCGCGAAGCACAGGCAACCTATGTGACGAACGCGCTGTCCCATGCAAAGCGGCTTGCGGACAAGGGCTTCCATGTGATTTTGATCGGAGGGGAGCCAAAAAGCTCAACGGATACGATCGTTGGCGCAGAAGCGGTTGTGAATCTCCAGAAATACCATTTCAGCAAGGGATTTTTCGGGACGAACGGCGTAGAACAAAACGGCGGCTTTACGACGCCGGACGCGAGGGAAGCGATGGTCAAGCAGACTGCGGTGAAAAATACGCAGCTCGCAAACCGCTATTTCCTGGCGACGTCTTCCAAATTCGGGAAAGTGTACGCCGTGACCTTCGCAGGCTTCGAGGGCGGAGTGATCCTGACGGAAGCGCTCGTGCAGGAAAGTCTGCCGAAGAGCGTCAGGGTTGTCAATGTGAACCAACCGGAACAATAAAGTCCTGTCTGCGCAGGCACAGAGCAATAGAAGGGAGATTTTATCGCATGAAGGTTATGTTTGTAAATGGAAGCAGCCACCTCCACGGAACCACCATGGCAGCGATTGAAGAGATGGAAAAGGTATTCCGTGCAGAGGGGATTGAAACGGAGGTCATTCAGGTCGGCGGTAAGCCGATCGCGGATTGCTTGCAGTGCAATGTCTGTGGAAAGACCGGAAAATGTGTGTTTACAGACGACGGTGTGAATGAATTTGTGGAAAAGGCAAAGGATGCGGACGGCTTTGTGTTCGCAACGCCAGTCTATTTTGCACACCCGAGCGGACGCATTTTCGATTTCCTGGATCGCGCATTTTACAGCAGCAACGGTTATGAAAACTTCAAATTCAAGCCCGGCGCAGCAGTCGCAATCGCAAGAAGAGGCGGGACGACGGCTTCGCTGGACGCGCTGAACAAATATTTCGGAATCGCACAGATGCCGACCGCAGGATCGACTTACTGGAATATGGTGCACGGGCTGACGGCGGAGGACGCGCCGAAGGACGAAGAAGGGATGCAGACGATGCGCAACCTTGCAAAAAATATGATCTGGATGATGCGTTGCTTTGAAGCAGGTAAAAAAGCAGGCGTTCCGTATCCCGATATCGAGAAACAGTTTTGCACGAATTTTATCCGCTAAAAAAGACATACGCCGGAGCAGACAAAAAGAAAAGCTTTGCATAATTCCTCCTGTTTTCCACATACTACCCACATCACACAAATTATGGAAAGTATGTAGGAAGCAGGAGGAACTTTTTTATATGAAAGCAACAGGAATTGTCCGTCGGATTGATGACCTCGGACGCATCGTAATCCCGAAGGAAATTCGCAGAACGCTGCGGATTCGGGAAGCGGATCCGCTGGAAATCTTCACCGACCGGGAGGGAGAAATCATCCTGAAAAAATATTCTCCGATCGGGGAAATGACGACCTTTGCCAGGCAATATGCAGAAAGCCTTGCACAGGTCTCTGGGCATACGGTTTTGATTGCGGATCGGGATCAATTTATCGCGGCGGCAGGAGGCTGCCGAAATCTGATTGGAAAACCGCTGAGCCGGGAAATGGAGCAGCAGATCGAAAGCCGCCAGATTGTTCTTGCGACACGTGGAGACCACACATTTGTGCAGATCGCGCCGGAAGGCGTGGAGGAATATGTCTGCGAAGCAATCAGCCCGATTAACTGTGAGGGAGACGTGATTGGCGCGGTGGTTTTGCTGGGGCAGAGCAAAACGCCCGGTATGGGGGAAGTGGAACGAAAGCTGATTCAGTCTGCGTCCGGATTTCTTGGGCGGCAGATGGGGCAGTGACGCCGGGCAGCAGAGCCGTGGGTTGAAACCGGATCAAAAATGAGAACAGTGAGAATGACCTCGCCGCACCGGTGCGATTTTGTCACCGGTGCGGCGGGTTTTAGAATAGGAAGATACAGCAGAATTTTCAGACATGCTGCTTATATATCCTGCCGGGGTGTCAAATGGTTACATAAAATTTGAAAAAAATATAAAAAATTTTGAAATTCCGGAAAAATTTATCTGCATTCTACAATTGTCCCCACTGCAATCGTCAACGCCTGTACCATAAGTTCAAGACTCATACTGGGAGCATTGGAAACGGCGGCAGCAGCCTGATCTGGAAGATAGGGAACGTGGATAAAACCGCAGCGTGCAGAGTTTCTTTTTTCTGCCTGCGAGCTTTCATATAACGCAGCATAGAGCAGGTTGTTGCATACATAAGTCCCGGCGGAGTAGGAGAGCGCAGCGGGAATCCCAGCTGCGCGGAGCCGATCTGTGATCTGCCTGGTCGGAATCGTCGAAAAAAAGGCGTCAGGCGCGCTGCCAACAACCGGCTGGTCGTGCGGCTGGAAGCCTGCGTTATCGGGGGTGCGTGCGTCCCGCAGATTGATGGCGACGCGTTCGACCTGAATGGATGGACTGCCGCCGAACTGTCCGACACAGAGGATGGCATTCGGCTGATGTGCGTTGATTGCAGCCTTGAGCGCATCAATGGAAGCTTCAAATTCGGTCGGGATTTCGCATTTGATGATATCTGCGCCTGCGATCGAATCGTCCAGAGCGCGGACGGCTTCCCAGGAGGGATTGATGGTTTCCCCGCCGAACGGAGTAAAACCGGTTACGAGAATTTTCATGAGTGTGGGATTCCTTTTCTGTAATTATTTTATTTATATTATAAATCAAACCGCCCGGGCTTGCAAACCGCGGCGAAAGCGCCGCTGCAGGATTCCGTGTGCATTTGTTTGCATCCCTGTATCCTCTGTGCTATACTGTATACGGGTTTTTACGAGAAAACGAGGAAATTAACATGAAAACAATCGTAGTTACACTGGATAAAGAACATCCGGATGGGGAAGCGATTCTTCGGGCAGGCGAGATCATCAAAGCCGGCGGGCTGGTGGCGTTTCCGACAGAGACGGTCTACGGACTGGGCGGAGATGCGCTGAATCCGGAATCGTCACGGAAAATATATGCGGCGAAGGGGCGTCCGTCTGACAACCCGCTGATCGTGCACATCTGCCGGTGGGAAGATATTTACAAAATCGCGGATCCGGTTCCGGAAATCGCGCAGCGTCTGGCAGCGCGCTTTTGGCCGGGACCCCTGACGATGATTTTGAATAAAACCGCGCTTGTACCCAAAGAAACGACAGGCGGTCTGGATACGGTAGCGGTGCGGTTCCCGTCCGATTCCATTGCGCAGCGCTTTATCTGCGCGGCGGGTGGATTTGTTGCAGCGCCGAGCGCCAATACGTCCGGCAGACCGAGCCCGACGCTGGCGCAGTATGTAAAAGAGGACATGGACGGCAGGATCGAGATGATCTTAGACGGCGGCGAGGAAGTCGGCATTGGTCTGGAATCTACGATCGTAGACCTGACTGGAGACATTCCGATGATCCTGCGCCCGGGTTATGTGACGCAAAAGATGCTGGAAGAGGTTGCAAATCAGGTGGACGTTGACAAGACGATTTTGGATGCAAACTGCCATTTAAGACCTAAGGCACCCGGAATGCGTTACCGTCACTATGCACCGAAGGGAGACCTGACCATTATCGAGGGTGCGCAGGACGCGGTGAAGGAAGCCATCTGTGAAAAAAGCCGTCAGGCGACGGCAGACGGGCACCGCGTTGGTATCATCGCAACGGACGAGACGATGGAAGCCTACCGTCAAAACAGCAATGCGGCGAGTATCAAAAGCGTTGGGAGCCGTCTGGACGAAGCGGCGGTCGGCAGAAGCCTTTACCGGATTCTGCGGGAATTCGATGATGAAAATCTGGACATCCTGTTTTCGGAATCTTTTGCGGAAAGCGGCTTTGGACAGGCAATTATGAACCGGCTGCTAAAGGCGGCAGGTCATCATGTAGAACAGGTATGAGGAGGAAGATTGAAAAATTAAATTTTTCAATCTCGAGATTTGTGTCTGCGCGCACTTGACACAAACTCGGCATGCGCAAAAAGCGTGCGCAGAAATGAGAGGAAGAAAAATGATAGCATTGGCAAGTGACCACGGTGGATACGAACTGAAACAGAAGGTGATCGGATATCTGGAGGCAAATGGCTATACGTGCCATGATTTCGGCTGCTACAGTCTGGAATCCTGCGATTATCCGGAGTTTGGACGCGCTGCAGCAGAAGCAGTTGCAAAGGGCGAATGTGAAAAGGGAATCGTCATCTGTACAACCGGTATTGGTATTTCGATCGTTGCCAACAAGGTTCCCGGTATCCGCTGCGGACTTTGCGCAGACACCTATTCCGCAAAAATGACAAGAGAGCATAACGATGCAAACATGCTGGCAATGGGCGCTGGAATTGTCGGACCGAACCTGGCTCTGTCGATCGTAGAGACGTTTTTAAATACACCGTTTTCCGGCGATGAAAAGCATGTCAGAAGAATCAATAAGATTGAAGAAGAAGTAAAATAATGGTATGATGTTGGGAACATAAAACGAAGGAGGACAATGAAAATGTCAAAGGTAATGGTAATGGATCATCCCCTGATCCAGCACAAGATCGGTCTGATCCGCAAAAAGGAAACGGGTACAAAGGATTTCAGAGAGACGATCAGCGAAATCGCAATGATGATCTGCTATGAAGCGACCAGACATCTGGAGCTGGCAGATGTGCAGATTGAGACTCCCATCTGCAGCACAACGGTAAAAGAGATCAAAGGACGTAAAATGGCCATTGTTCCGATCCTGCGTGCAGGACTGGGGATGGTAGATGGTGCGCTCAAGATGATCCCGGCAGCAAAGATCGGTCATATCGGCCTGTACCGCGACCCTGAGACATTAAAGCCTGTAGAATATTACTGTAAGCTTCCGGCTGACTGCGCAGAAAGAGAAGTTTTCGTTGTTGACCCGATGCTGGCAACCGGCGGCTCTTCCGTAGCAGCAATTCGCATGCTGAAAGAAAAAGGCTGTAAGAAGATCCATTTTCTGTGTATCATTGCAGCTCCTGAGGGCGTAAAGGCAATGCAGGAAGCACATCCTGACGTAGACGTTTATATTGGCGCACTGGATGAGCACTTAAACGAGCACGGCTATATCGTACCCGGTCTGGGCGATGCCGGCGACAGAATTTTTGGCACCAAATAAAACCGGATTTTTATAAGGAGGGTGTATGAAGCGGGAGGATTATATTTCCTGGGATGAATATTTTATGGGAGTAGCCAAGCTCGCGGGAATGCGCTCCAAAGATCCCGGTACGCAGGTCGGGGCATGTATTGTGGGGCAGGACAACAAAATCCTTTCCATGGGGTATAACGGCTTTCCGATTGGCTGCTCTGATGATGAATTTCCCTGGGAGCGGGAGGGGGATACGTTAAAGACGAAGTATCCTTATGTGACGCACAGCGAGCTGAATGCCATTCTAAACTACCGCGGCGGAAGCCTGGCTGGGGCGAAACTCTATGTGACGCTTTTTCCCTGTAATGAATGCGCAAAAGCGATCATCCAGAGCGGAATCCGGGAAGTGATTTACGATTGCGACAAGTATGCGGAAACCCCGTCTGTCCGGGCATCCAAGCGGATGTTTCGGGCAGCGGGCGTGGCGTACAGACCTTACAGTAGAAGCGGACGGACCGTAAAGATGGAGCTTTGATGAGAGGGACAAAACAGGGATTCCGAAGAACAATTGCCAGCCTGCTTGTTTTTTCTCTCTGTATCGCTGCAGTTCCAGCGCTGCCGGCAAAGGCGGACAATAAGATCAACGAGCTGCAGAATCAGATCAAGGAAGAACAGAAAAAACAGAACGATACGAAGGACCAGAAAAAACAGACGGAAAACAATATCAATTCCCTGAACAATGTAAAAACCTCCCTGCAGGGGGAGTTAAACGGTCTGACGGATGACCTGACGCAGATCAGCAGCCGGCTGGAAGAAATCGAACAGAATATTATCGACAAGAACCAGGAAATTTCCGATACGCAGGAAAAGCTGGAGCAGGCGAAGGAGACGGAGAGCAGCCAGTATGCGGCGATGAAGCAGCGGCTGCGTTATCTTTACCGTGACAATAACCGCACGTATTATGAGATTTTATTCAGTGCGATGACGTTTTCTGAACTGCTGAACCAGAGTATTTATGTGGAAAAGCTCCATGAGTACGACCACAGGATGCTTTTGAGCTACAAAGCGCAGCGGGAAGCGATTGAAGAGATGGAGGCGAAGCTGGAGGAGGAAAAGGCGCAGTTAGATGATCTGCAGGCTCAGGCAAAGGAGCAGCAGGCGAGTATCATGACGAGCGTCAACAACACCAAAAACAGCATCAGCGCCTACAGCGGACAGATTGCGGAAGCACAGGCCCAGGCGGACGCCCTTGGCAATCAGATTGCAGAGCAGGACAAAAATATTGCAGCCCTCAAAAAACAGCTGCAGGAGGAAATCGCAAAATCCCGTCTTGCTGCGAAATCGGCATGGAGGGACATTTCCGAGGTGAGCTTTGCAGAGGGTGACCGGTATCTTCTGGCAAACCTGATCTACTGCGAAGCGGGCAACCAGCCCTATGCAGGGCAGGTAGCAGTCGGGGCGGTGGTCATCAACCGTGTGCTGAGCTCGGTCTATCCGAACACAGTATCCGGCGTAATTTACCAATATAAGCAGTTTGCACCGGTTCTGGACGGACATCTGGCGATTGCACTTGCAAACGACAGCGCGACGGCGGCATGTTATAAGGCAGCAGACGAAGCGATGTCCGGCTATACAAACGTCGGACGCTGCGTATATTTCAGAACGCCGATTGAAGGTCTGACCGGCACGCAGATCGGCGGGCATATTTTCTACTAAAAGCGGCTGAAATTACAGATGGTCAGCAGACGGTAATTGAAAGCTCTGTGCTGTTTATGCAGCTGCTATGGAATCTAAAATTTTTATAAACAGACAGATGACAGGATATGTTTGAAAATCTGTCAAGAACAGCAGGAATTTCTGCAGATTTCACAACTGCAAAAATCCTGCTGTTTTTTCATGCCTGCTTATTGCATAAAATGGACGGAAAAACGCGCGAAAACGTCGGGGAAAATGCCAGAAACTATTAAGACAATGCCAAGAAAACAGGTGGACAAGAAAGCGTAAAATGGGTATAATGGTAGACAGGGATTTCTCCAAAATGGCAGCTTAAAAAGAGCCAGTCAGAGCGAAAATCTCTTAAAAAACCGGTGCATGGCAGGAGGATTTTTGTGGCAAAGCACTCCTTTAACAAAACTGTCTGGCAGTGTCTGACGCTGATTTCACAGTTCGGAATTATGATGCTTGTTCCCACGGGCATGATGTTCGCCCTCGGCTACTGGCTGGATGGCAGGCTCGGGACGCAGTTTTTTGCAATTGTGCTGTTTTTTGTTGGCGTTTTGGCGGGATTTGGGAATATTTATCGGCTGGCGCGGCAAATTTATCAGAAGAAGGACAAAAAGGACAGGGAATGAGAAATTTTTTCAAAAAGATCGATGAAACCGTCCGGGAGATGTGGCTCGGCACTTTTTTGTGGGGATGTCTGTGCGAGCTGGTGTCCGTCTGGTGGGTAAAGGACAGGCTGTACAGCGGTCTTGGCATCCTGATCGGGATGCTGCTTGCCATGGCAGGAATCTGGCACATGTGGAAGGTGCTGGATACAGCGCTGGAGCTCGGGGACGGCGCACAGAAATATGCGACGTCGAAGAATCTTCTCCGGTATGCTGTGGTTTTGGTCGTGTTTGCAGTCCTGATGCTGACACATTTTGCAGACCCTCTAGCGGCGTTTGCAGGTTTGATGGGAATGAAAGCTTCGGCTTATCTGCAGCCTTTTATACGCAGATACAAAGAAAAGAAGAGGAGGTGAGACGATGACGAATGGTATTTTGCTAAATGGTTCGGCTGACATTGATTTTATGATTCACGGCGTCTTTCCCTATCAGTTTTTCGGACAGACGGTGTGGATTACCACAACCCATATCTGTCTCCTGATCGTACTTTTGCTGATCCTTGCGTTTGCGATTGCGGCAAACCGGGCGATGAAGCATGCTTCTGAAGTACCGGGATTTTTCCAGAACATCGTGGAGCTTGTGGTGGAAAAGCTGGACGGCATGGTAAAAATGGTTATGGGAAAGAATGCGGCGAAGTTCGCAAACTATATTGGAACCATATTCATTTTTATCCTGATCAGCAACTTTTCCGGTCTGCTGGGGTTACGTCCGCCGACGGCGGATTACGGCGTTACCCTGCCGCTCGGTCTGGCAACCTTTACGCTGATTCATTACAACAAGCTGAAGCATAAGAAGTTAAAGGGAGCGCTGGCAGAGCTGTGCGATCCGTGGCCAATCTGGGCGCCGATCAATATTATCGGTTATATTGCAGTTCCGGTTTCGCTGTCTTTGCGTCTGTTTGCCAATGTGCTTTCCGGCGTTGTTATGATGGCGCTGGTATACGGACTTCTGCGGGTGATCGCAATCGGCTGGCCTGCAGTGCTGCATGTGTACTTCGATCTGTTTTCGGGAGCAATTCAGACCTACGTGTTCTGTATGCTGACGATGACATACCTTTCTGATGCCATCGGAGAGGAAGGATAAACGAAAATACCAAAACTGTAACACAACAGAAGAATGGAGGATTTATCATGGAATTCAATGAAAACTTTATCTTAGGCTGTTCTGCAATCGGCGCAGGTCTGGCGGTTATCGCCGGTATCGGACCTGGTGTAGGTCAGGGTATCGCAGCTGGTCATGCTGCTGCTGCAGTTGGCAGAAACCCGGGTGCAAAATCCGATATCACCTCGACCATGCTGCTTGGTCAGGCGGTTGCCGAGACAACCGGTCTGTATGGTCTGCTGATTGCGATGCTGCTGCTGTTTGTAAAACCTCTGCTTCCCTGATAAGAGAATATTTCAAGAAGGAAGGAGGAGGGAAGAGTGCATAATTTAAACGCAGTATTGCTTGCGGCAGAAATGGAGCCCAGACTGTTTGATCTGGATTTCCAGCTGCTTGCGGATTCCCTGCTTACGATCATCGCTGTATTCGTGCTGTTTATTGCATTGTCCTATCTGCTCTTTAATCCTGCCCGCAAATTTATGCAGGACAGACAGAATAAGATCGCAGGGGAACTGGATCATGCAAAGACAGCCCAGGAGGACGCCGAAAAGCTGAAAGCAGATTACGAAGCCAGACTTGCCAATGTGGACAAAGAGGCGGATGAGATCTTAAGCGCAGCAAGAGCGAAAGCACTGGCGAATGAAGCGGACATTGTGGCGAAGGCGCGGGAGGAAGCCTCTCGTATTATCGCCCATGCGCATGTGGAAGCCGAACTGGAAAAGAAAAAAGCGGCGGATGAAATTAAGCAGGAGATGGTTGGTCTGGCAATGGATGCGGCTGGCAAGTTTGTCAGAGTTTCCATGGATGACAGAACCAAGAACGCTCTGATTGAAGAGACTCTTGCAGAAATAGGAGAAAATACATGGCTAAGCTAGTGTCACAGGTCTATGCGGAAGCACTGTTTGGCCTGGGCGTAGAGAATGGTCTGCTGGATACGCTTCTGGAGGAGCTAAACGGCATGTGTGAAATTTTAGGGAAAAATCCCCAATTTGTGACACTGCTTGGACATCCGGAGCTGGATCAGAAGGAAAAAACAGCGGTCTTTGACCGGGTATTTGACGGTAAAATCAGCAAAGAACTGAACGGATTTTGCCATCTTCTTCTGGAAAAAGGCAGATTTGGCGAGCTGTTTGCGATCCGTGAGGATTACGAACGCCGCTGTCTGGCTTATCATAAAATCGGAGTCGTGTATGTAACCAGTGCAGAAGAGCTTTCGGATACTCAGAAGGAGAACATCCGTCAGAAGCTTCTGGCTACGACTGACTTTGTATCGCTGCAGATTCATTATCAGGTGGATGCTGCGCTGATCGGCGGACTCAAGATCCAGATCGGCGACCGTGTTGTAGACAGCAGCATCCAGAACAGGCTGAAACGGATGAAAGACAGCCTGATGCGTGTGTCTTTATCCTGAAGCGGACTTACGCAGCAGAAAGAATAACGGGAAGGAAAATCTGTTCCCGTATCCTAGGAAGGGAGTAAAATCCATGAATTTAAGACCTGAGGAAATCAGTTCTGTTATTAAAGAACAGATTGAGCGATATGCCTCCAGGCTGGAAGTATCGGATGTCGGTACCGTTATCTGGGTAGCGGACGGCATTGCCAGAATCCATGGACTGGAGAATGCGATGCAGGGTGAGCTGCTGGCATTCCCCAATGATGTATTCGGCATGGTACTGAATCTGGAGGAGGACAACGTAGGTGCTGTACTGCTTGGTGCGGGCAGCATCAGTGAGGGTGATCAGGTCCGGACAACAGGACATGTAGTTGAGGTTCCGGCGGGCGATGCGCTGCTGGGACGTGTTGTAAATGCGCTGGGTCAGCCTATCGATGGCAAGGGACCCGTGCAGACGGATGCCTACCGCAAAATTGAGCGTGTGGCAAGCGGCGTTATTACCCGTAAATCCGTAGATACCCCTCTTCAGACCGGAATCAAGGCAATCGATTCCATGGTTCCGATCGGACGCGGACAGCGTGAGCTGATTATCGGCGACAGACAGACAGGTAAAACTGCAATTGCCATCGACACCATCATCAACCAGAAGGGCCAGGGCGTAAAGTGTATTTATGTCGCCATCGGCCAGAAGGCTTCTACCGTAGCTTCCATCGTAAATACGCTGGAGGAGTACGGCGCTATGGCATATACGACTGTCGTAGCTTCCACTGCAAGTGAGCTTGCTCCGCTGCAGTACATCGCACCGTATGCAGGCTGTGCAATGGGTGAAGAATGGATGGAAAAGGGAGAAGATGTGCTGGTCGTTTATGACGATTTAAGTAAGCATGCGGCTGCATACCGTACACTCTCCCTGCTGTTAAAGCGTCCGCCTGGCCGTGAGGCTTATCCTGGTGATGTCTTCTATCTGCATTCCAGACTTCTGGAGCGTGCAGCAAGAATGAATGACGAGCATGGCGGCGGTTCCCTGACTGCATTGCCGATCATTGAGACACAGGCAGGAGATGTTTCTGCATACATCCCGACCAACGTTATTTCTATCACGGATGGTCAGATTTATCTGGAAACGGAAATGTTCCATGAGGGCTTCCGTCCTGCAGTCAACGCCGGTCTGTCCGTATCCCGTGTAGGCGGTTCTGCACAGATCAAGGCGATGAAGAAGATTGCAGCGCCGATCCGTGTCGAGCTGGCACAGTACCGTGAACTGGCGGCCTTCTCCCAGTTTGGTTCCGAGCTGGATGCAGATACCCGCGAAAAGCTGGCGCAGGGCGAGAGAATCCGGGAGGTATTAAAGCAGCCTCAGTATCAGCCCATGCCGGTAGAATACCAGGTTATCACGCTGTATGTGGCAACAGGAAAATATTTGCTGGATGTAGAGGTTGACCAGATTACCCGGTTCGAACAGGAATTTTTCACATTCCTCGATAAGAAATATCCGGAAGTTCCAAAGGCGATCCGCACCGAGAAAGTGATTTCTGACGAGACGGATGCACTTCTGAAAAAGGCGATCACAGAGTTTAAGGCAGAATTCAAATAGGATGGAGAAGGGCAGGTGACAGGACATGGCTTCCATGAGAGACATTAAGAGAAGAAGAAGCAGTATCCAGAGCACCGGACAGATCACCAGGGCAATGAAGCTGGTTGCCACCGTCAAGCTGCAGAAGGCACGGGAAAAGGCGGAGCATACCAGACCTTATTCCGATGGGGTTTATCAGACCATGCAGTCCATCCTGGAGCGTTCTGCCGGGATCAGCCATCCGTATCTGCAGGGCGGGGATAACCCGCGCAAGGCAGTGATCGTGATGACATCCAACCGCGGACTTGCGGGCGGCTATAATGCGAATGTGGTCAAGCTGATCACACAGGGAAATTTTGACCTGAAGGAGCTTGACATTTATGCTGTCGGCAAAAAGGGCAAGGACGCGCTGCAGCGTGCAGGCTGCAAGATCAGCCTGGACTGCTCGGATATCTGCGAGGAACCTACCTATGCGGATGCGGCTGCTTTGGGCAGACGCGTTCTGACAAGCTTTGCACAGGGCGAGGTAGGCGAAATCTGGCTGGCCTATACTTCTTTTATCAATACAGTTGTGCATGAACCCAGGCTGATCCGTCTGCTTCCGGTTTCGAAAAAGGACGTGGATGAAAAGGTGGAACGGGAGGGTTCTGCAGGCTTAAAGCTTCAGATGAACTTTGAAGCGGAGGAAGAAAGCATTCTGGAAATGCTGATTCCCAAATATATGATCAGTATGATTTACGGCGGACTGCTGGAAGCAGCTGCCAGTGAAAACGGCGCGCGGATGCAGGCGATGGATTCTGCAACGGGCAATGCTGAGGAAATGCTGGAAGATCTGACGCTGCTGTACAACAGAGCGCGTCAGGGCGCGATCACCCAGGAGCTGACCGAAATTATCAGCGGTGCTGCGGCGATCGGCTAGCCGGCAGAATAGGAAACAAGGAGACAGTTTATGGCAGCAGAAAAAATTGGAAGGATCACACAGGTCATCGGTGCCGTACTGGATATTCGCTTCCAGGCGGGTGAGCTTCCGCTGATCAATGAGGCGATCCGGATTAAGCGTGAGGACGGCGGCGAGCTGGTTGCCGAAGTTTCCCAGCATCTGGGAGACGATACGGTAAGATGTATTGCCATGGGTTCGACAGACGGTCTGCGCAGAGGAATGGAAGCAATCGCAACCGGCGCTGCGATCAGTGTTCCGGTGGGAGAAAATACTCTGGGACGCATGTTCAACGTACTGGGTCAGCCGATTGACGAAAAACCGATGCCGGAGGGCGTCAGCTTTGAGCCGATTCACCGCAGCGCACCGAAATTTGAGGATCAGTCGACAAAAGCGGAAATGCTGGAAACCGGTATTAAAGTCGTTGACCTGCTTTGCCCCTATCAGAAGGGTGGTAAGACCGGTCTGTTCGGCGGCGCCGGCGTAGGCAAAACCGTAC
Source organism: Gallintestinimicrobium sp. (assembly GCF_046968865.1). Lineage (NCBI taxonomy): Bacteria > Bacillati > Bacillota > Clostridia > Lachnospirales > Lachnospiraceae > Gallintestinimicrobium > Gallintestinimicrobium sp. The sequence goes on from NZ_JBKVPW010000010.1 coordinate 15,841, forward strand.
TGATTCAGGAGCTGATCCGTAATATTGCAACAGAGCACGGCGGCTACTCTGTATTTACCGGTGTAGGCGAGCGTACCAGAGAAGGCAATGACCTGTATTATGAAATGAAAGAATCCGGGGTTATCGATAAGACAACCATGGTATTCGGACAGATGAATGAGCCCCCCGGGGCAAGAATGCGCGTCGGTCTGACCGGTCTGACAATGGCAGAATATTTCCGTGATCAGGGCGGTAAGGACGTGCTGTTGTTTATTGATAATATTTTCCGCTTCACCCAGGCAGGTTCGGAGGTATCCGCTCTGCTGGGACGTATGCCCTCTGCGGTAGGGTATCAGCCTACACTGCAGACGGAAATGGGCGCTCTGCAGGAGCGTATCACATCCACCAAGAATGGTTCCATCACATCGGTTCAGGCAGTTTATGTGCCTGCGGATGACCTGACGGACCCTGCACCGGCAACGACATTTGCTCATCTGGATGCGACAACAGTGCTTTCCCGTTCCATTGTAGAGCTGGGTATTTATCCTGCGGTTGATCCGCTGGAGTCTACCTCCCGCATTCTGGATCCCAGAATCGTCGGTGAGGAGCATTATCGTGTAGCCAGAGGCGTACAGGAGATTCTGCAGAAGTATAAAGAGCTGCAGGATATCATTGCGATCCTCGGTATGGACGAGCTTTCCGAAGAGGATAAGCTGGTTGTATCCAGAGCGCGTAAAGTACAGCGTTTCCTGTCTCAGCCATTCTTTGTAGCTGGACAGTTTACCGGTCTGCCGGGCAAATATGTGCCGATTTCGGAGACCATCCGCAGCTTTTCCGAAATTCTGGAAGGCAAGCACGATGATATTCCGGAGAGCTACTTCCTGAATGCAGGAAGCATCGATGACGTGCTGGCGCGGGTACAGGAAAAATCCGCAGAGAAATGAGGTCGGCATGGCAGAGGAAAAAACCTTTCTGATCAAAATTATCACGCCGGAGCGTGTGTTCTATGAGGGAACAGCGATCATGGCAGAATTTAATACTTCGGAGGGAGAGATCGGTGTTTACGCCGGTCATATCCCCCTGACGGTAATTTTAAAGCCCGGTGTTTTGACCCTGACGGAAGAGTCTGGGAAGAAAAAGGCCGCGCTTCACACCGGTTTTGCAGAGATTTTGCCGGATCAGATTTCGATTCTGGCAGAAGCGGCAGAGTGGCCCGGTGAGATCGATATCAAAAGAGCAGAGGCTGCCCAGAAGAGGGCGGAAGAAAGATTGCAGGCCCATAGCTCCGATACGGATATGGCGCGTGCGGAGACAGCTCTTTTACGAGCCGTTGCAAGAATTGAGGCGCTGCGTTGACAGCGCCTCTTTTTCCTAAAATAATATTGAAAAAAGCGGAAGCAGCTTAAAAATAGCTGCAAAACGAAAGAATAGATGGATGCAGCCTGTGGGAGGAAGATCATGCAGAAAAGAATTTTGGACATTTTGCAAAATACGCAGAAGGTAATTATCGGAAAAGAACGGGTGACGAAGCTGCTGCTGACTGCTTTGCTGGCGGATGGACATGTGCTTTTGGAGGACGTGCCCGGAACAGGGAAAACAAGACTTGCCAAAGCACTGGCTGCCAGTCTCGGAATTGAATTCGGAAGAATTCAGTTTACACCGGATATGCTTCCGGCGGATATCACAGGCTTACATATTTATGACAGAGAGAGCGGGAAATTTGTGCTGAACAAAGGACCTGTTTTTACTAATATTTTATTGGCAGACGAGATCAACCGCGCGGCACCCCGGACACAGGCGGGTCTTCTGGAGTGTATGGAGGAGCGTCAGGTCACTATCGACGGAAAAACACAGAAATTAGAGCCGCCGTTTTTCGTAGTGGCGACAGAAAATCCGGTGGAGACTGCGGGAACCTTCCCTCTTCCGGAAGCGCAGATGGACAGATTTCTGATGAAGCTGTCCATGGGGCTGCCTACGAGAGAAGAAGAGGTGCAGATCCTGGATACGTATATGACGGAGGATCCGTTAAAGAAGCTGACAGCGGTGATAGATCAGGAGACCCTTGAGAGAATGCAGAAGGAAGCGATGGAGGTGTATGTGCACCCGACAGTGCGAGGCTATCTGGCGGATCTGTCAGCGGCAACGAGAAGCAGCGACCAGACTGTGATGGGTGTCAGTCCCAGAGGAACGATCGCACTGATGCGTGCCTCCAGGGCGTGGGCATATCTGGAAGGCAGAAGTTTTGTGACACCGGATGATGTCAAAGCGGTGGCCGGACCGGTCATGGCACACCGCGTGGTGCTTTCCTATGGACAGAATCGTTATGCAGATGCGCTGCGTCTGATAGAGGAAATTTTAAACACTGTGCCGGCTCCGACAGAAGATTTTTCGATCGCATAAGCGTATCAGAAAGGGCATAACGGTATGGTTATAATATGGATAATTCTGGGAGCCCTGCTGCTGTGGGAGATTCAGTTTGTATGGTATGCAAAGCACTGGGATGAGGAGCTGTTTGTATCCCTGGCCTTTTCCCGTAAAAGTACAGTGCGCGGGGAGAGCTGCGAGCTTTTGGAAACGATTGAAAACAGGAAACTTTTGCCGTTGCCCGTCCTGAAAGTAAAATTTCAGGTGTCGAGGCAATTGGCATTTGAGGACGCCGGGACGGAGAGCAGTGTGACGGATCAATATTACCGGAATGATGTTTTTTCGGTGCGTCCCTATACCAGGCACATCAGAAGTCTGCGGTTTACCTGTAAAAAAAGAGGATTTTACCGGATCAACGGCCTGGACGTTGTGGCGGGAGATCTGTTTTTGACCCATGAGTTGCCCAAAAGCCTGCCGGTGGATTCCCAGCTGTATGTCTACCCCAGACCATTTCGGGGAATGGATTTTAACGGCGCGCTGCGGCAGTTGAACGGCGAGGTTGCGACGAAACGGCATTTGCAGGAGGATCCTTTTGAATATCTGGGGATCCGGGAATATACGCCGCGGGATACGCTGCGGGATGTAAACTGGAAAGCGACCGCAAGAAGCGGGGAATTAAAGGTCAATCAAAAGGGCTGCACCGCCCAGCGCTCTGTCCGGCTGGTGGTAAATCTGGAGGACGGTGCGATTTTACGTCAGGAGGATCTGCTGGAAGCTTCAATTGAAATGGCGGCAGCGGCAGCGGAGCTATTTATCGGACAGGGCATCAGAACCTCTCTGGAAACCAACGGACCGGATCTTCTGACAAAAGAGGCGGTCTGCCTGAAAGCATCCTGCGGCGCGGGCCATCTGGACAGCATTTTCCGTGGACTGGCCCGGATAGACTTGGAGAAGCCGGCACCTTCCTTTGAACCGATCCGGGAGCGGCTGGAAGAAATGGAAGACAGGGAAAGCCTTTGTACGATTTTCTTTTCTGCGGATGCACGACCGGAATTTCAGCAGCTGCTGGAAAAATTCAGGAAAGAAAAACGAGAATTTATTTGGTTCTGTCCGGTAAACCGTATAATCCGGCCAGAAATAAATGCCGGTATCCGCCCTTATACCCGTTTGATTGATGTGGAAGAAGGAGGGCGGTTATGAAACAGAATCTGCAAAGAATCTCGGAGTGGATCGAACTCTTTTTAAACTATGCAGTGGTTTTCTGCATCGAAATTGCACTCAATGCACTGATCGGGGATCGTGTGCCGGTGGGTGTGTGGCTGGTTGCAGCCCTGTACCCTGTCTGCTTTTATCTGTTCCGTAAAAAGCTGAAGCATTTCTGGATATTCTTTCTATTGCATCCGGCAGTCGTTGTGTTTGCAACGCTGATGGTAAAGAGCTGGCCGGTAGGTGCAGTTGCGATTGCGGTGCTTGGTGTATTTTATGGTCTGCATTCCATCCGTCTTCGAGTGCATCAGGTGATACGGGAACGGGAGTTCCCGCTGCCTGCAGCGGCAGTGGTGGTGATCGCAGCATTTTTGGTCTGCAGCTATAAGCAGTCCCAGACGGATTGTATGCTTGTTTTGGGAAGCTTTTTTGTATGGCTGCCCGGAATACTGATCAAGCGCTATGCGGACAATTATCTTTCTTATGTAAAAATAAATGCGGGCAGTGCCGGTGTGATTCCGGAAAAAAATATTTTCCGGACGGGAATTATTGTTGTGGCACTGTATTCCGTAGTCTGTGTCGCCCTGCTGATTGTGTGCTGTACGACACCTCTTGTGGATAAGTTGACCGAAGGTGCCATATGGCTGGGGAAAATACTTCGATGGTTGATCGTATGGCTGCTGACAATGCTTTCCGGAGAACCGGAGAAGGCTGTTGAGCAGGCAACAGTGAGTGTGCCGGAAATGGAAATGGGCTGGGGAGAGTTCGAGGAGGTTCGCCCCACACCGGTTTGGATAGAAGTGCTTGGAAAGCTTGTTTTCTGGTCAATTGTGGTGGCATTGATCGTCGCAGTGCTTGTGAGCATTGTCCTTTTGTTCCGCTGGATGATCAAAAGCTTCTATCAGACTGACAGGGGACGTAAGGAGACTCTCGAAGCTGGCGTAGAAGAAAAAACGGAGTCCATCGCCTATAGGGAGAAACGGAAAAGAGCACAGCTTTTTATCGGTATAGAGCCATCTGCGAAGATCCGGCGGGCCTATAAAAAGACCATAGAAGGCGCCTTTGGCAGGCGGCAAAAGAAAAAGGAACAGGAAAGGAAAGAGGCAGTGTGGCTGGGGTTGGCAAACAGCTTGACTGCGCAGGAGCTGACCCGGCAGGCATGGGGGGACACCGGACATGAAGACTGGGAGCAGCTGACGGAGTTGTATGAGCAGGCGCGCTATGGCGGCACAGAACCGGAACGGGAGCAGGCGCGGGCGGCTGTAAAACTTTCCGGGAAGATTCTGCATATGATAAAGAAAAAATAACAGCCGGGGGATGCAGATGAACTATTACCCCAAAATACTTCCCTTTTATATGACCTATCCGATGCCTCTGATATGGGAGGAAGAGGATACGGTCATGCGCGATCTGGAATATCTGCAGGAGCTTTATCCGAGGCAGGCAAAAAAGTACCGCAAACGGATCGAAGAGCTGCTGGAACGGTTTGACAGTGAAGGCAGCGTCCTTTATGATGAATATCCGGACAGAATGACCCTGTATAAAATGGCGCAGGACATTTATGCGGTGCTGGAGCAGGAGGAAAAATGCGAGCAGGCAGAGGCTGCGGCAGTGGCGGCCGCGCCTGCGGACGGTGGAGAAGTGAGCACGACAGGCGATCGTATATCTGCAGGCGCTGCAATGAACTCTGCGGTCAGAACAGCGGAGGCTGCGCCGCTGCTTGGCCCTGAAAGCATGGAGCTGATTCAGGTTCTGCTCTACGGAGAAATTTTCAGACGCAGGCAGAAAAGGGGCTTTCGGAAATTTTAAGTTGTACAGAAGAGAATAAAGCTTTACAATAGAGCCGGAAGAAGATAATATGCTTCTTCCGGTTTTATTATCGTATAGGAAACTTCGTTTCCATACGATAATAAACGCTCTACGAGGATGCGCACTCGGCGCAAGGGTAGATGGTTGCTAAAGCAACCGCGCCTCGGCGCGAGAATGTGCCAAGGCACATTCTTTTTTTAGGGAGAAAAGAAGATGAACAAAGTAAGACAGCTGTTGGAAGAGAGCCTGACCGGCGGGCTTTACCAGATGACATTGAGTGGCGCCACCGGCGAAGCGACGGGGTGCAGCAAAAAGAAAATTCGCCCGGTTCTGTTAAAGGACAGGATTTTGTTTCAGATCACCGCATATCGCGGGACGCAGGTATTTCATGAAAATCACACGGCGGAGGAGACGGCAGCGATTCTGGAAGCCGATCTTTCGGGCAGCTTTAAACAGCTGCAGGTTGAGACAACCTCTTTTGAGGCGACGGTGCTGGTAAGCAAAAAAGGGAAAATGACGGTGCGCAAAAAGCAGCGCAGCGTTTCGGAAGATAACGTTAAGGTTTCGTTGTCCCACAACAGAAAGAAACGCTATATTCTGGAAGAAGGACGTCCGGTTCCCTTTCTGGTGGATCTGGGAGTGCAGACCAAAGAAGGAAAAGTGATAACGTCGCGGTACGATAAGTTCCGTCAGATCAACCGTTTTCTGGAGTTTATTGAGGACATCTGGCCACTCCTGCCCAAGGATCGTCCGGTGCATATTATTGACTTTGGCTGCGGTAAGTCTTATCTGACTTTTGCCATGTATTATTATCTGCATGAATTAAAGGGACTGACACTGGAAGTGACGGGACTTGATCTGAAAAAAGACGTGATCGTGCATTGCAACGAGCTGGCGAAGAAATATCATTATGAAGGGCTTTCGTTTTTGCATGGAGATATTGCAGATTATACGGGAACGGACAGCGCGGACATGGTTGTGACGCTGCACGCCTGCGACACGGCGACCGATTATGCCCTGTATAAGGCGATGAAATGGCATGCGGGTGTTATTTTATCCGTGCCCTGCTGTCAGCATGAGGTCAATAAGCAGATCGCATGTGAGCCGCTGGAGGGCGCGCTGAAATATGGTTTGATCAAAGAGCGGCTTTCGGCATTGTTTACAGATGCCCTGCGAGCCGATCTGCTGGAAGAAAATGGCTATGATACCCAGGTGTTGGAGTTTATCGATATGGAGCATACTCCTAAAAATATCCTGCTTCGTGCAGTGCGCAGAGTAGACGCAGGGATGGCGAATGGACAGAGCGGTTTGACGGAAGCAGAGCAGAAGTCCGGGCAGTGCAGCAAAGAACCGGGCTATAAAAAGCCGGATAGCAAAAGGCTGGCGGAAACCCTGCAGATCCATACGACGCTGCAGAAGCTTCTGGAAGGAGAGTTGGTTTGAAGAAAACGGTTATCAAGGGCATTGCCTTTGTTGTGATATTTGTGATTTCGCTGGTTGTGATCAGCATGGTCGCCAATCAGGGAAATGGGGATATGACTGCACCGATGCCGGCGGCCAGTCTGCCCACAATGGCAATTGTGGAAGACGGTCAGGAAATCAATCAGATGTACGGATACACAATGCAGATGGATACGGCGGATATGCGGGAAAGCATTACGCCGATCAAAACAGCGCGTCAGATCAGCGCAGTGGTGCACGGGTACGGTACGGAAATTGCGGGCGTTTCCTATGAACTGCGCAGCATCGACGGAAGCCGTCTGATTGAAAATACGGAGCTGACCGGGACGCAGGAGGGAGACGACCTGTATCTTTCCTTCCGGTTAAAGGATTTGATGAAAGAAGGCGAGGAATACAGCCTGATTTTTCTGGTGAATCTGGATGAAAGCAGACAGGTGCGTTATTATACGCGGGTCATCCAGGCGGATTATTACCTGACGGAAAAACTTGATTTCGTGACGTCTTTTTCGGATGCGACCTTTGATGCAGAGGTTTTTGCGGAAAAAGGCTATGCCAAAAAGCTGGAAACGAATTCAGATGGCGACAATTCCTCTTTTGCCCATGTGGGCATTCATTGTACGTCGTCCCAGGTAACCTGGGGAAGCCTGGATGTGACGCGGATAGAGAAGCCGCAGATCTGGGTAAAAGAAATCGCACCGCAGACAGCTTCCTTTGTTTTGAGCTATCCGGTGTCTTATACAGAGGGAGGCAGTCAGGTCAGCGCGTCCGTGACGGAGTATTACCGGGTGCGTTATACAGGGGACACAATGTACCTGCTGGATTATGAACGGACTGCCACACAGTATTTTACGGAAAAATCATCAAGATTTACGGAAAGCGGATTACAGCTTGGAATTACAGATAAAAATGTCGTCATGAAAGAAAGCGATGGCGGAAATGTATTTGCCTTTGTACAGGCTGGAGCGCTTTATGTATACAACAGTGCTGACAATCGCCTGGCGCGGCTGCATTCTTTCCGGGACGAGGACAACGACGATCTGCGGGCGCGCTATGAAAACCACAGCTATGAGGTTTTGCAGGTCGATGAAACCGGAAACGTGACGTTTCTGGTATACGGTTACATGAACCGCGGCCGTCACGAGGGCGAGTGTGGTGTTTCGGTCTGCTACTACAGCAGTACACTGAACGTGACAGAGGAAATGGTGTTTATTCCTTATAATAAAAGTGCCGGGCTGTTAAAAGCTGATCTGGAAACGCTTTCTTATGTAAATGGTAAAAACGACCTCTATCTGATGGTGGACGGCAATATCTGGCATATCGGGCTGGAGGACAAGTCCAGCGAAATCGTAGTTTCCGGGATTAGCACGGCTGGCTGCAGGGTTGCGGAAAACGACAGTATGCTGGTATGGCAGAAGGATCTGAAGGATTATGGCAGCACGCTGGAATTCATGAATTTAAACAGCGGAAAGCTGACGGAACTCAAGGCGGGCGAAGGCAATTTTATTCAGGCGCTCGGCTTTATGGGGGAAGACCTGATCTACGGAATTGCGTCTGCAGAGCAGGTGCAGGAGGATGCGGTTGGCAATCAGCTGTTCCCGATGCATCAGATCAGGATCCAGGATTTTGAGGGAAATATTTTAAAATCCTATGAGCAGGCAGGGGTTTATGTGACGGGCTGCCGGATTGAGGAAAACCAGATCAGTCTGGAGAGGATTTCCCTTGCGGACGGAAGGGTGACGGAGCTTTCGGAGGATCAGATTTTATATAATGATGAGATACCGGAGAGCAAAAATTATGCGGAGACAGCGTCCACGCAGGAGACAGAAAATATCGTACGAATTGTATTAAATTCCGTTCCGGATGCCAAAAAGGTCAAAATCCTCACTCCGAAGGAGGTCATCTTTGAAGGAAGCCGGGAAATTGTACTGAACGGGGAAGAGGATCAGAACCGTTATTATGTATATGGACAATATGGTGTGATCGGAATCGAAAAAGACCCTGCCGCAGCGGTGCGCAGAGCCTATGAAGCAGCTGGCGCGGTAACGGACGAGGCGGGCAGATATTTGAACAAACGCGACCGCCTGCACAGCTCGAACCAGATCATGGCGATTGATGGGGACTATGCGGACAATGAAAGAAGCAGCCTGGCGGTGTGCCTGGATACGATTTTCCAGTATGAGGGAATGGTGAAAAACAGCTCCTCGCTGCTGGCAGCCGGGCAGGACGTGCTGACGATTCTGGAAGAAAATTTAGACAATCGGACGGTGTTAAACCTCCAGGGCTGTACGTTGGATATGGTGTTATATTATCCTGACCGGGAAATCCCGGTGCTTGCAGTGATGCAGGACGGCAGTGCAGTGCTGGTGATCGGCTTCAACGAGCAGAATGTCGTTTTGATGGACCCGCTGACCGGAACTGTTTACAAAAAGGGCATGAACGACGCGCGGAGCATGTTTGAAGAAAACGGGAACCGGTTTATTGCATATTCATGACAATAGAATGCTCGCAGAGCGTGCATTCTATTGCAGGTAAAGAAAAAAGGTATCGTAACCTCCAAAAAGCGGAGGACGATACCTTTTTTGTGTTTTTGCCGTTTAAACGGGGAACAACTGGTTTTTGTATTTTTTCAGCGCAGCCAACAGAATCAGTCCGAAGATACCGCAGGAAATGATTTCCCCTGCCGTTACGGTAATCACGGAAAACCACATCGGAAGGATGCCGTAAGCGTATTTTAACACAGGCGGGATAATCACGGCGTTTGCCAGGATAGGCGGCAGAGGGGACAGCCAGGTGAAAAGCTTTTTCTGCTTTTCGTCCTTGCCGAGGGCTGCTTTTCCAAGCATCCATGTGCCGATTGCACCGATCAGGGTTGCGAGGGAACCAAAAATGATATCGGGCAGCATGGCACCGGTCACGAGGTTGGCGATCAGACAGCCGATAAAGAGTCCGGGAACTGCGGCGGGAGTCAGAAAGGGAAGGACGGTGAGGGCTTCCGAGAAGCGAACCTGAATGTTGCCGCTGGCGATGCCGAGGGCATTGGCGATCATCGTAAGAACGACGTAGAGGGCAGCAATCATCGCTGCCTGTGTGAGGTACAGAACATTTTTGTTTTTCATTTGTTTTCTCCTTTAGTTTTGTTTTACGAGTGGAAGGTCACGAACACTCGGTATGATTCATGACGACAGAATTTTGCAGAGCGCATATTCTGTTGTCATGCCTGTACAATCATATAGCAGGAAATGCAGATTGGCAAGCAGAAAATTACAGGTAAGGGTATTGAAGGGGGAAAAGTTACAGTTCACTCGCACCATTCGCAAAAGCGCATCTTCGATGCTTTCCGCTGCTTCGCAGCTCATTTTTACTCATAAAATGGTGCTCCCTTCGTGGTTTCTTGTGCACAGATTCTCATGCGAGCATGGAATCTGCGCACAAGAAACCACGAGTGAACTGTAATTAATATTTTCGATTCCCTTTTTCCTCAGTCTGTTATATGCTAAGAATATACTTTTTATTTCATAGGAAAATGCGTCCTATGAAATAAAAACGCCTCGTACGGATCGCACTGCAGCGGAATGGAAGAATGTCGCTTGCGCGACCCGCCGCAGGCGGAGAATCCTGCTTCGCAGGATTCTTTTTTATCGTATAGGAAACTTCGTTTCTATACGATAAAAACGCTCCGCGAGGATGCGCACTCGGCGCAAGGGTAGATGGTTGCCGAAGCAACCGCGCCTCGGCGCGAGAATGTGCCAGGGCACATTCTTTTTTACAGAAAAAGTGAATGCGACGGGGCATGCAGACAGGCTGTGGCAGCGCATTCGATCAAGGGAAAGGACAGGAAAAAAACATGAGGGATTATCAGACTTATATCGGGGAAATCTGTGATACACTTTTGTTTCCGGCAGAGGCGAAGGAGACAATGGAACAGGCGTGGGAGAAAATCTGCGCAAATGCGGCGGCAAAAGAAACGTTTCTGAAATGGCTGCTCGTATACGAGGCGGACGGCAAGCTGGATTATAAAGAGGTATTAAAGGCGGCAGACACTGCGGCAAAGGAAGCAGGGATTGCATCCTATACGGCGGATCTGTTGATTTATCTGCTGATGACGGCGCACTTAAAGGAGCGGTATCAGGAAAAAGGAATTTCAGAGCAGATCTGGCTGGATTCCTGTATGGATTTAAACTGGAAGCTGTATGAATGCCGCAAAATGTATGGAATCTGGGGAAGCTTTGTATCGTGGTGGTTTGACGGTTTTTTTGAGATGACACGGTTTGCACTGGGCAGACTGCAGTTTGAGCTGATGGATTTCCCGGAAAGCTATGAAAAGACCGGACATGTGCGCCCGGAAGGCATGACAAAGGTCATCAATATGCACATTCCGTCCTGTGGACCGTTGAAAAAAGAGGACTGCGAGGCATCGTTTCGGCAGGCGGCAGCGTTTTTTGCGGACGCGTTTCCGGGAGAGGAAATCGCCTTTTTCTGTGAATCGTGGCTGCTGTATCCGCGCCATCGCGAATTTTTAAGCCCGGATTCCGGAATTGTGCAGTTTATGTCCTTTTTTGACATTTACAAAACGGAAGAAGGGGATGGTGATCTGTGGAGAATTTACAACCGGGAATATGATGGAAACCCGGAAGCCCTGCCGGAGGAAACCACGATCCAGCGCGGCTACAAGAAACTGTTGCTTTCGGGCGGACATGCCGGATACGGAGAGGGAATTTTCTTCCGAAAAAAGAAAGAAATGCTGTAAACGGTGGTGCACAGGCACAGGGAAGGTTCGTGCATTGTAAAAAGTACGAAAACGGAAGAGGAAACAGTTGCGACACCCAAAAAGCATGGTATAATGAGAATATTGTGGCGTAAAGTGTTCTGCGGACAGCTGCAGAATACGGAAGAACAAAAAGCGCTTCATTGTACACAGGAGGAGAATTTATGTTGAAAAAAGCACCCATGAAGTTTGATAAAGAGCTTTTTAAGGGTACCGTACTGAACAATATCAAGACTCTTTACCGCAGAACGCTGGAAGAAGCTACCGAACAGCAGATTTTTCAGGCAGTATCCTATGCGATTAAGGACGTTGTTGTAGACAACTGGATGGCGACTCAGAAAGAGTACGAAAAAAAAGATCCGAAGATCGTCTACTATATGTCCATGGAGTTCCTGATGGGTCGTGCGCTGGGCAACAATCTGATTAACCTGCGCGCTTATAAAGAAGTGGCGGAGGCTCTGGACGAGCTTGGCGTAGATTTAAACCTTGTCGAGGATCAGGAGCCCGATCCCGCGCTGGGTAACGGCGGTCTGGGACGTCTGGCAGCATGCTTTTTGGATTCTCTTGCAACCTTAAACTATGCGGCATACGGCTGTGGTATCCGGTATCGTTACGGTATGTTCCGTCAGGAGATCCGCGATGGTTATCAGGTAGAAGTGCCGGACAACTGGCTGGCTGACGGCTATCCCTTTGAGCTGCGCCGTCCCGAGTATGCAAAAGAGGTAAAATTCGGCGGCTGGGTAAGCTCTTATGTGGATGAAAACGGCCGTACCATTTTCAAGCAGGAAGGCTATCAGTCCGTACAGGCTGTTCCTTACGATATGCCGATCGTCGGCTATGGCAACGGCATTGTCAACACCCTGAGAATCTGGGATGCGCAGCCGGTAGAGTGCTTCAGCCTGGATTCCTTTGACAAGGGAGATTATCAGAAAGCCGTAGAACAGGAAAACCTTGCACGCAATATCGTTGAGGTTCTGTATCCAAACGATAACCATTATGCAGGTAAGGAGCTGCGCTTAAAACAGCAGTATTTCTTTATTTCTGCATCTGTACAGGAAGCAGTAGACAAATATATGCGCACCCATACAGATCTGCATAAGTTCCATGAAAAGGTCGCATTCCAGTTAAATGATACTCATCCGACCGTTGCAGTAGCAGAGCTGATGCGTGTCCTGATGGATGACCATGATTTGTCCTGGGACGAAGCATGGGAAATCACCTGCAAGACCTGCGCATACACCAATCATACGATCATGTCCGAAGCGTTGGAAAAATGGCCTATCGAGCTGTTCTCCCGTCTGCTTCCCAGAATTTATCAGATCGTAGAAGAGATCAACAGAAGATTCGTTCTGCGCATTCAGCAGATGTATCCTGGCAATCAGGAGAAGATCCGCAAAATGGCGATCATCTACGACGGACAGGTTAAGATGGCGCATCTGGCAATCGTAGGCGGTCATTCCGTAAACGGCGTTGCACGCTTACACACTGAGATCCTGGAAAAACAGGAGCTGAGAGACTTCTACGAAATGATGCCGGAGAAGTTCAACAACAAGACAAACGGTATCACACAGAGAAGATTTTTACTGCATGCAAATCCGCTGCTGGCTGACTGGGTAACGGATCATGTCGGAGACGAGTGGATCACAGATCTGCCGGCACTTTCCAGGCTTCGCATTTATGCGGACGATGAAAAAGCTCAGCAGGAGTTCATGAACATCAAATATCAGAACAAGGTTCGCCTTGCAAAATATATCCGTGAGCACAACGGTATCGAAGTGGATCCAAGATCCATCTTTGACGTACAGGTAAAGCGTCTGCATGAGTACAAACGTCAGCTGATGAATATCCTGCACATCATGTACCTGTACAACGAGTTAAAGGATCATCCGGATATGGATTTCTATCCGAGAACCTTTATCTTCGGCGCAAAGGCTGCTGCAGGCTATAGAAATGCGAAGCTGACCATCAAGCTGATCAACAGCGTGGCGGACGTTATCAACAACGATCCGGTTGTAGATGGCAGAATCAAGGTTGTCTTCATCGAAAACTACCGCGTATCCAATGCGGAGTGGATTTTCGCAGCGGCAGATGTATCTGAGCAGATTTCCACCGCCAGCAAGGAAGCTTCCGGTACCGGCAACATGAAGTTCATGTTAAACGGTGCGCTGACCCTGGGCACGATGGACGGTGCGAACGTCGAGATCGTAGAAGAGGTCGGCAAGGAAAATGCCTTCATCTTCGGCCTGAGCGCAGAGCAGGTTATCCAGTACGAAAACTACGGCGGCTACAACCCGATGGATATCTTCAACAACGATCAGGATATCCGCCGCGTGCTGATGCAGCTGATCAACGGAACCTATTCCCCTCAGGATTCCGAGCTGTTCAGACCGCTGTATAACTCCCTGTTAAATACGCAGGACACTGCGAAGGCAGATACTTACTTCATTCTGGCGGACTTCAAGTCCTATGCAGAAGCACAGCGCCGCGTAGAAGCAGCTTATAAGGATGAGAAGAACTGGGCAAAGAGCGCGCTCTTAAATGTAGCGTGCGCAGGCAAGTTCAGCTCTGACCGTACGATCGAAGAGTACGAGCGCGATATCTGGCATCAGGAAAAAGTGATTCTTCCGAGCAAGCCGGAACTGTCGAAATAAACAGAATAATAAAGTAAACCACGTTTTTAACGGAGTATAGTGTGAAAAATAAGCGTGATCGCTTATTTTTCACACAGCTATTTGTGCCGCAGGCGTCACAAAGTAGCTATGATCGCAGAGCCGAACTGGACGTTCGCCTCGCGATTCCTTCGGCGCAAAGCGCCTGCGGAATGGAGATTTTTACGAAAAACGGCATGGCAGTTTCTGCTATGCCGTTTTTTTATCGTATAGGAAACTTCGTTTCTATACGATAAAAACGCTCCGCGAGGATCGCACTGCGGCGGAATGGAAGAATGTCGCTTGCGCGACCCGCCGCAGGCGGAGAATCCTGCTTTGCAGGATCCTTTTTCATAAAAGGTACCTCTTGTGGGAAAGCAATGTACAAACGATGTAAAATGTTGTAAAATTATGAGCACAAGAGAAAAACAAGCGACGCCGAAGGCGGCATTTGTTTTTCTTGTGCCATTAGAGAACGAGCAGCCTGCGCAGCAGGCGGTAAAGCGCGTCAGCGCGGGCTCGTGATATAATGTGATAAGTTACAAAAGGAGACGGACAGGAGAGTTATACGGAGGGTGAAATACAATGGAGCACTTGAATAAGAAAGAAGAGATCTGCCGGAAAGTGGCGGAGAACTTTCGGTTTGCAGGGAAAATTACAAAGATGAGTCCCTATGGCAGCGGTCATATCAACGATACGTTTATGCTGACCTGTGAGCTTGAGGACGGCAGCAACAAGCATTATATTTTGCAGCGCATGAATGACGATATTTTCCGGAATCCGAAGGAACTGATGGAAAATGTTGTAAATGTTACAACGTTCTTACGGAAAAAAATTATTGCAGCCGGCGGCGATCCGGAGCGTGAGACACTTAACATTATCCTGACAAAGGATGGCGCGAACTATTTACAGGATGAAACAGGTGATTATTGGAGAAGCTATGTATTCATTGATGATGCGACCTGCTTTGATCTGGTAGAAAAGCCGGAGGATTTTTACAACAGCGCGGTTGCATTCGGACATTTTCAGCAGCTGCTGGCAGATTATCCGGCAGCAACCCTGCATGAGACGATCAAAAACTTCCACAATACGGTAGACCGTTTTCACAACTTCTTAAAAGCAGTAGAGGAAGACGTAGTCGGACGTGCAAAGGACGTGCAGGCAGAGATCGAATTTGTCAAAGCGAGAGAGGCAGACTGCCATATCATCTGCGATGCGCTGGCAAACGGAGAGATCCCGCTGCGTGTTACCCACAATGATACCAAGTTAAACAATGTTATGATTGACAATAAGACCGGCAAAGGTCTTTGTGTCATCGATCTGGATACTGTTATGCCGGGAAGTGCGCTGTACGATTACGGCGATTCGATCCGTTTCGGCGCAAGCACTGCTGCAGAGGACGAGCAGAACCTGGATCTGGTATCCTGTGATATGAACTTATTTGAAATTTATACCAAAGGCTACACGGAAGGCTGTGCAGGCAGCCTGACGGAGAAAGAAATTCGCCTGATGCCGATGGGCGCGAAGCTGATGACGCTGGAATGCGGTATGCGTTTCCTGACGGATCATCTGCAGAACGATATTTATTTCAAGATCCACCGTGAGAACCATAACCTCGACCGTGCAAGAACACAGTTCAAGCTCGTTGCGGATATGGAAGCAAAATGGGATCAGATGAATGCGATTGTGGAGAAATATCTCTGATGCCTGCGATTCATGTGATGATGAAGCCCGCATCCGGCCTGTGCAACATGCGTTGTCAATATTGTTTTTATGCGGACGAAATGGAAAAGCGCAGCCAGGCTTCTTATGGCATTATGAGCTTTGCCACGCTGGAAAACGTGATCAGACGGACACTGGAATTTGCAGAAGGCTCCTGTACGATCGCGTTCCAGGGCGGGGAACCGACGCTGGCAGGGCTGGATTTTTTCCGGGAATGTATTCGTCTGGAACAAAAATATAATACCAAAAATGTTACGATTTCCCACGCATTGCAGACGAACGGCTATGCGCTGAATGAGGAATGGTGTCAGTTTTTTGCAAAAAATCATTTTCTGATCGGTCTTTCTGTGGATGGAATCAAGGCGACGCATGATCTGTACCGGAAGGATGCTGTAGGAAAAGACACCTATTTCCGCGTTTTGGAATCAGCGAAGCTTTTGGAAGCTGCCGGTGTGGAATTTAACGTGCTGATGGTGGTAAACGGCAAGACGGCGCCGAAGATTCGCCGGATTTATGAAAATTTCCGGAAGCTGGGATTTTCGTGGCAGCAGTATATCGCCTGTCTCGATCCCATCAGCGAACGCCAGGGGCAGGAGGAATATTCTCTTTCCCCGGAGATGTACGGAAGGTTTCTGATCGAGCTGTTCGAACTGTGGGATCTGGATTTACGGCAGGGAAAACAGCCCTATATCCGCCAGTTTGAAAATTATGTCGGGATTTTACTGGGACAGTTCCCGGAATCGTGCGAGCAGCGGGGCGTCTGCAGCTTCCAGAATATCGTGGAGGCGGACGGCAGCGTGTATCCGTGTGACTTTTATGTACTCGACGAGTATCGGATCGGAAATTTAAATGAGGATTCGTTTGAAACGATTCATGAGAGACGATTAAAGCAGGGATTTGTGGAAGCTTCCTGCAATCATACAGAAGAATGCCGCGCCTGTCCTTATTTCATGATCTGCCGGGGCGGCTGCAGGCGGCACCGGGAGCAGCCGGGAAGCAGACCGGGAGAAAATTACTTCTGCCAGTCCTATCGGATGTTTTTTGATGCATGCCTGCCGAGACTGCAGGAGATCGCGGCAGCGATCCGCTCGCAGGGGCGTGTGTAAGTGACACACCCTTCGCAGATTGTTACAGTTCACACGCGCCATTCGCAAAAGCGCGTCTTCGACGCTCTCCGCTGCTTCGCAGCTCATTTTTGCTCATAAAGTGGCGCTCCCTCCGTACCTTTTTGTAAGCAGATTTTCATGCGAGCATGAAATCTGCTTACAAAAAGGTACGAGTGAACTGGAAACATAAAAGGCTTGCAAGTGCAGCCTTTTTTCGTTATACTACTTTAGTATAGCAAAGTGAAAAAGGAGGTTCCTATGGTTACATTGGCAAACGGCGGCGCCTGGCTGGTAAACGGCGCTGAAATCATAGCGGACGGTCCCAAGGCGCAGGCAGAGCTTGCGGCAAAGACCGGACGGACAGTATCCAAAGAAGAAGCAAAGAAGCAGACCATTGCGTACGGAATTTTAGAGAATCACAATACTTCCGGCAACATGGAAAAGCTGAAAATTAAATTTGATAAGCTGACAAGCCATGATATTACCTTTGTCGGAATTATTCAGACCGCGCGCGCATCGGGGTTGACGAAGTTCCCGATTCCTTATGTTCTGACCAACTGCCACAACTCCCTGTGTGCGGTCGGCGGAACGATCAATGAGGACGATCATTTATTCGGACTGACTTGTGCAAAGAAATACGGCGGCGTTTATGTACCTCCTCATCAGGCGGTTATCCACCAGTTTGCAAGAGAAATGCTCGCAGGCGGCGGCAAGATGATCCTTGGCTCTGATTCCCACACCCGTTATGGTGCGCTGGGAACGATGGCGATGGGCGAGGGCGGTCCGGAGCTGGTAAAGCAGCTGTTGAACCAGACCTATGATATCCGTATGCCTGAGGTTGTCGGCGTTTATCTGACCGGCAAGCCGGAAAAAGGCGTTGGTCCGCAGGACGTTGCTCTGGCGATTATCGGCGCTGTTTTTGCAAACGGTTATGTAAAAAATAAAGTGATGGAGTTTGTTGGCCCCGGCGTTGCAAATTTAAGTGCGGATTTCAGAATCGGCATCGACGTTATGACGACAGAGACAACATGTCTTTCTTCCATCTGGCAGACAGATGACCAGATCCGCGAATTTTATGAAATTCACGGAAGAGAGGCAGAGTATAAAGAGTTGGCACCCGGACAGACGGCGTACTATGACGGCCTGATTGAGGTTGATTTATCAAAGGTAAAGCCGATGATTGCAATGCCGTTCCATCCGAGCAATACCTATACGATTGAAGAGCTGAATGCGAACCTGACAGATATCCTTGCAGATGTAGAGAAAAAGGCTGCAGTCAGTCTGGATAATGCGGTACCTTACAGCTTGAAGGATAAAGTGCGTGACGGCAGATTTTATGTGGATCAGGGAATCATTGCAGGCTGCGCAGGCGGCGGCTTTGAAAATATCTGTGCGGCCGCGGACATTTTAAAGGGCAGCTATATCGGAAATCAGGAGTTTACATTGAGTGTGTATCCGGCTTCCATGCCGATTTATATGGAACTGATTAAAAATGGCTGTGCGGCGACGATTCTGGAAACGGGAGCTGTTATGAAGACTGCGTTCTGCGGTCCTTGCTTCGGTGCTGGCGATACGCCTGCAAACAATGCGTTCTCGATCCGTCATTCTACAAGAAACTTCCCGAACCGCGAAGGCTCCAAGCTGCAGAACGGCCAGATTGCTTCGGTAGCTCTGATGGATGCCCGTTCGATTGCGGCGACTGCGGCAAATCAGGGACGCCTGACAGCGGCGACTGAATTCGACGGACCCATCGGCAAATATCAGTATCATTTTGATTCGAAGATTTATCAGAATCGCGTATTTGATTCCCATGGTGTGGCAGATCCCTCTGTGGAAATCCATTTCGGTCCTAATATCAAGGACTGGCCGACGATGTGCGCGCTTCCGGAAAATCTGGTGCTGCAGGTCGTTTCCGAGATTCACGATCCGGTTACGACGACAGACGAGCTGATTCCGTCCGGAGAGACAAGCTCTTACCGCTCCAATCCTCTTGGACTGGCAGAGTTTACCCTGTCCCGCAAGGATCCTGCCTATGTCGGACTGGCAAAGGAAATCCACAAGGCGCAGGAAGCTTTGATGGATGGCAAGGATCCAGTGACTGTAAAACCGGAGCTGGCAGAAATTATGGATGAAATCCATGTGCAGTTCCCGCAGGCTGCAAACGACAACATCGGGTTCGGTTCCACGATTTTCGCAGTAAAGCCCGGAGATGGTTCTGCGAGAGAGCAGGCTGCAAGCTGCCAGAAGGTGCTGGGCGGTTGGGCAAATATTGCAAACGAATATGCGACCAAACGTTATCGTTCCAATCTGATCAACTGGGGCATGCTTCCGTTCGTCATTCCGGACGGAGATCTTCCGTTTACCAACCATGATTACCTCTTCTTCCCCGGCATCCGCAAGGCGGTAGAGGAAAAGGCTGCAGAAATTACAGGATATGTGGTAGATGCAAACGGCTTGAAGCCGTTTACCGTAACCCTCGGTGAGCTGACCGATGAAGAGCGCCAGATCATCCTGAAAGGATGTCTGATTAACTATAACCGCGTGGAAAAATAATACGCGGGGAGCTTTCTGCATAGAAGCGTGCGTCTCTGCATAGACTGCCGTATAGGAAAATACCGGCAGCAGCGGAGGGTTCATGATGCAGGAAACAATGGAAAAAAGAGCAAACAGAACCGTAGGAAAGAGCCGTCAAAAGGACTTTTTTGCGGTTCTTCTTTTTTTCTTTCTGCTGCCGTATACCTGCAGCAGTGTAGTGCGGACAGGGCAGGAAAAAACGGTGGAAACCATTGTGCCCGTATCCGGCAGGACAGTCCGGATGCAAAGTGGAAGCGACGTCCGAACGATGACGGAGGAAGCGTTTCTGATCGGCGCGCTGGCGGCGGTGATTCCTGCAGAATATGAACCGGAAGCGCTCAAAGCCCAGGCGGTGATTCTGCGCAGCAGCTGCGTCGCGGGAGGGCATCTGGAGGGGACCGTGTTGGAGAATGGCACGACCGGAGCAGCGCAGGAGAGCATCTCTCAAAGTAGTGTGAGCGCCGTTGAGCCGCGGATTATCGACAGTAATAGCGGTTTTTCGTACCTGGACAAGGCGCAGCGCAAGCGTCTGTGGGGCGAGCAGGCAGACGTGTTGGAGGAGCGCTGCAGGGAGGCGGTGCGCGCTTCTTCGGGCTATGTTCTCGAATGGCAGGGAGCGGCTGTCAGCGCGCCTTTTTTTCGCCTGAGCGCAGGGCGGACAAGGAGCGGGACAGAGCTTTTCGGACAGGAGTCGGACTGGTGCAAAAGCATCGCCTGTCCGGTAGATGAGGCTGCAGAAGATTTTTTACAGGAAAAGAGCATGAAAACAGAGCGGTTTTTCGGGATGCTGGAGGCAGAAGGCGTATCAGTGGAAAAGGATGCCCCAAAGCTTGTACTGACGCGGGACAGCGCCGGATACGTATTAAATGTCCGCGCGGGACGGTCATCCATAGAGGGAGAACGGTTTCGGCAGCTGTTTGAGCTTCCGTCGTCGTGTTTTTTCCTGGAAGAACAGGGCGGGAAAATGGTGATTACGACAAAGGGAATCGGGCACGGGATCGGATTGGATCAATATTATGCCAATGCGCTTGCGAAGCAGGGAGCTTCCGCAGAAGAAATTTTGGAGCTGTTTTTCCCGGGACTTTTGAAAAAATCGGAATAAAACGGTTGAATTGCGCTCAAACTAAGCCTGAACACAGGAAACAGGAAAGGATGAGCGTGATGAGAAGAAAAAGAACAGGCGGAAAAAACAGCGCATACCGCAGAGAAAAAGCGATCATAACAGCTTCGGTTGTTCTGGTGCTGGCGGCGATGACAGTGACGGGCATTTCTGTGTACCGCAATCATCAGAAAAGCCAGGAAGAAGAACAGCATATTGTAGATTTCTCCAAATTGGAGGAAGAGACGCAAAGTCCTGTGGCACAGGCACAGAATCAGTCTGCACAGAATGTGACCGGCAGTGATAAAGACAGTGGGGAGCTGGATTATGACCCCTATTATGCGCAGAAGGATAAAGATCTGAGTGCGCCTGCAAAAACAGGCGGGGAATCGGGCGCAGGAGCAGCTGGAGAACAGGAAACGGGAAGTCAGCCGACGGAGGAGCCCAAAAATCGCAACATCGGCTATGCAGAGTATCGAAACGAAGCGTACAACAGCGACGGAAGTTCGAGCGAACTGGCATCTGGCGGCGGTCAGGCGGATGCGGCAGACACTGACAAAAAAGCGAACGGAACAACCGCGAGTCAGGATGCAGCCGACAATCAGGACGAGGCGCTTACAGCGTCTGCGAATATCGCAGTGCAGGAGAGCCAGCTGTCCTTTGGAGAAAGCAGTAAGCTGGCATGGCCGATTGCAGGCAACGTTCTGTTAAATTACAGCATGGACAAGACAATTTATTTTCCGACGCTGCAGCAGTACAAATATAATCCGTCGATTGTAATCAGCGCAGCAGAAGGAACAGGCGTGGCATGCGCAGCAGATGGAATTGTGGAATCTGTGTATGAGGATGCGCAGACCGGACAGACTGTTGTGATGCGTCTTGGAGGTGGATACGAGCTGACCTATGGACAGCTGCAGGAAGTGACTGTGGAAGAGGGAGACTATGTGGAAACCGGCGCGGTGATCGGACATGTGGCGGAGCCGACAAAATATTACTCGGTAGAGGGCTCCAATGTTTATTTTAAACTGACAAAGGACGGGGAAGCGGTCAATCCGCTGGATTATCTGGGATAAAAATTCCCGGTAGCCCGGTTCCAAAAAGGAGCCTGACTGCCGGGAATTGTATTACATAGTTTTGTCGAACTTTTTACGTACTTCGATATAGGAAAGTATCGCCTCTACTGTGCCATCAAAGCCGAGACGGGAGCTGTCCAGAGACAGGTCGTAATTCTGGGCGTTTTTCCATTCCTGGCCGGTGTAATACTTGTAGTAGTGGGCACGGTATTCGTCGGTCTGAGCGATGAGCTTCTGAACGTCAGAAACAGAAAGACTGTTGACCTTCATTGCTTCCTGCAGACAAAAATCTTCGGGCGCGTGGACAAAGACACGGACAACGCCTGGAACATCTGCAAGGATATGGTCGGCGCAGCGTCCGATGATAACGCAGGAGCTTTCCTCTGCGAGCTGGCGGATGATTTTTGCCTGATAGCGAAAAAGGTTGTCATCCTTTGTAAAACCTGCGCTTTCCGGGGAAAGCGGGGAGGCATTTTTGAAGCCGCCGGTAAGGAACGCACGCAGAGAGCCGTGCTTTTTTTTCTCATCCTGGAACAGAGTGGGATGAATGCCGCTTTCTTCGGAAGCGAGCGAAATAATCTCCCTGTCGTAGCAGGGAATGTCCAGACGTTTTGCCAGCATTTTGCCGACGGTACGTCCGCCGCTGCCGTACTGACGGGCGATGGTAATTACTGTGTTTGACATAATTGTTTCCCCCTTATTCGCCGAGATAAGCTTTCTTGATCGCTTCATCATGTAAAAGTGCCTGTGCATCATTTTCCTTTACGATGCGTCCTGTTTCGAGGACATAGGCGCGGTTTGCGATGGAAAGCGCTTTTTTTGCGTTCTGTTCTACCAAAAGGATGGTAACGCCCTGTTTGTTGATCTCCTGAATGATATCAAAAATTTCAGAAACCAGAAGCGGGGACAGACCCATGGAGGGCTCGTCCAACAGCAGGATGCGGGGATTTGCCATCAGCGCGCGTCCCATTGCAAGCATCTGTTGTTCACCGCCGGAAAGAGTTCCTGCCAGCTGGCGGGTACGTTCCTTTAAGCGGGGAAACCGCTCATAAACCATTTCCAGGGAATTGTTGATTTCCTGCTTGTCTTTTCTGGTGTAAGCGCCCATTTTCAGGTTTTCCAAAACCGTCAGGTTGGAGAACATCCGGCGTCCTTCGGGGACGTGGGAAATTCCCTGCTTCACGATTTTGTGCTCCGGCATTCTGGAAATCTCCTGATCCTGAAATCGGATCGAACCGGACTTTGCGCTCAGCATGCCGCTGACAGTCTGCAGGGTGGTGGTTTTGCCGGCACCGTTTGCGCCGATCAGTGCGACGATCTCGCCTTCGTTTACCTGAAAGGAGATGTCTTTAAGGGCGTGGATCACGCCGTAATATACATTGATATTTTCTACAGTGAGCATTGCCATAAAAGAAGCCTCCTTTAATCGCCCAGATATGCCTTGACAACGGCAGGATCGTTTAATACCTTATCAGGAGTGCCTTCTGCCAGCAGACGACCGAAATTCAGGACATAGAGGTATTCACAGATACCCTGTACCAGCTTCATGTCATGCTCGATCAAAAGGATGGTGACCTGATACTCCTTGCGCACCAGACGGATCGTATCCATCAGCTCTCCGGTTTCGTTGGGGTTCATGCCGGCGGCAGGCTCATCCAGAAGCAGAAGCTCCGGTTTGGTTGCAAGCGCACGGGCAATTTCCAGTTTACGCTGTTTGCCATAGGGCAGGTTGGATGCCAGCGTCTGAGCAGAATGCTCCAGCCCGAAGACTCGCAGGATCTCCATGGAACGTTCGGTCATTTCTTTTTCTTTTTTGTGGTAGCTTCCCACATGTAAAAGGCTTTCTGCAAGGGAATACTGCACCTGATTGTTTAAGCCGGTCATAACGTTGTCCAGAACACTCTGCTGCGGGAACAGTCGGATGTTCTGGAAGGTGCGGGCAACGCCCATGCGGTTGATTTCGTAAGGCTTTTTGCCGATCAGATTTTCACCGTTTAAGCGGATGCCGCCGTCTGTGGGGCGGTAAACGCCAGTCAGCATGTTGAATACGGTGGTTTTGCCGGCACCGTTGGGTCCGATCAGGCCCACCAGGCCGCCTTTTTCGATGGACATGGTAAGATCATCAACGGCCCGCAGACCGCCGAAGGAAATACCGAGTCCGGTTACTTCGAGAGTTGCCATATCAGTTTACCCCCTTTCCAGCTGCCTTTTTCGCAGTCCGTTTTTCCTTCTGTGCGCTGAAATATTCTGTCAGACGCTTCTTTGCACCGGAATTGTTGAAGATCATCATAACGATCAGCAGGATCGCATAGATGAGCATCCGGTAGTCGTTCATGGAGCGCAGAAGCTCAGGAAGCACGGTTAAAAGTGCAGCGGCGATGATCGAGCCCCAGATATTTCCAAGACCGCCCAGAACGACGAATACCAGAATGAGGATCGAGGTATTAAAGTCGAATTTGGATGCGGTGACGGTAGAGAAATTCATGGCGTAAAGGGTGCCTGCCATACCTGCAAAAACGGCGGAGATCACGAATGCCAGCAGCTTATAGCGGGTTACAGAAAGTCCGATGCTCTCTGCGGCAATCTTGTTGTCGCGGACAGCCATGATGGCACGGCCGGTACGGCTGTGGATCAGGTTCAGGACTAAAAACAGCGTGATCAGGATCAGGACAACGCCGGAAGAAAAGGTGGAAAGCTTCTGGACACCTCCGACACCCATGGGGCCGTTGATGATCATGGAACCGCCCTCTGCAAGGGTAAAATGCTGTTCCAGAAGGCTGAAGTGCAGTCCTTTTTCATCCAGACCGATATAGAGCACGTTGATAATATTCTTGATAATTTCACCGAATGCAAGGGTAACGATGGCAAGATAGTCACCCTTTAAACGAAGTACGGGGATGCCGACGATGAGTCCTGCAATTCCGGCAAAAAGGCCGCCGACGATCATGGAAATGGCAAGGCGCAGAGGGCCGTTCGGAATCGCAGCGGCAAGGGAGGTGGAAACCACGATGCCGGTAAAAGCGCCGACCGACATAAAGCCGGCATGCCCTAAAGAAAGCTCGCCTAAAATGCCGACGGTAAGATTTAAGGAGATCGCCATGACGATGTAGGCACAGATCGGAACCAGCTGTCCCTTTAAGGAAGAGGTGATGTTTCCGGTTGCGATCATGGTCTGGATCAGGATAAAGGCGAGAATGACGATCGTATAGGAAATTGTGCAGTCTTTTCTGGCTGACAGAATAGGTTTGAGTTTGTTCATGCTGCTACCTCATACTTTCTCGCTGACGTGTTTGCCCAGCAGACCATCCGGCTTTACGATCAGGACCACGATCAGAACCGCAAATACGATCGCATCGGACAGCTGTGTGGAAATGTACGCTTTGGAAAAGATCTCAATAATGCCGAGCAGGATACCGCCGATCATTGCGCCGGGAATGGAGCCGATGCCGCCAAATACAGCTGCAGTAAATGCCTTGATGCCGGGCATGGAGCCTGTGGTGGGCATCAGGGTCGGATAGGCGGAGCAGAGCAATACACCTGCGATGGCCGCCAGACCGGAGCCGATGGCAAAGGTCAGGGAAATGGTTGTATTGACATTGATACCCATCAGACCTGCAGCAGCCTTGTCTTCAGAAACTGCGCGCATCGCCGTTCCCATTTTTGTCTTGTTGGTGAAAAGAGTCAGACAGATCATGATCAGGATGCAGGCAAGGATCGTAACGATCGTGACGCCGGAAACGATCAGCTGTCCGTCAAAAAGCTTTAAGGTCCAGCTTCCGGTTACGGAAGAAAAGGTTTTCGGGCTGGAGCCCCAGATCAGCAGGGCGGCATTCTGCAGAAAATAGGAAACGCCGATGGCGGTGATCAAAACTGCGAGGGAAGGAGCCTGACGCAGAGGCTTATATGCCAGACGTTCTACAACGATGCCGAGAACCGTGCAGACGATGATGGAAAAAAGGACAGATACCAGCGGAGAAAGTCCGAGATAACTGGTGGTACAGAAGGAAATATATGCGCCCACCATGATGACGTCTCCGTGGGCAAAGTTCAGCATCTTGGCGATACCGTATACCATTGTGTATCCCAGTGCGATGATCGCGTATACGCTTCCAAGACTGATGCCGTTGATCAGGTGTGATAAAAAGGTCATAAGCTACCTCATTTCTCTGTATGACGCAAGGGAGCGCCGTATCAAAAACGATAACGGTGCTCCCTTGCGCATTGATAAAATCAAAATTAAAGGGTAAGTATTACTCCATGCCGACGTAAGCGCCGTTTTTGATCACCATACCCTTAGGAGTCTTGGATACAGCACCGGTGGAATCCCAGGTGATGCCTGTACCGGTTAAACCGTCATAGGTCAGAGTCGGGAAGGCTTCGATCATCTTGTCGCAAAGCTCCTCTGCAGACATATCTGCGGTAGCGCCGGATGCCTCCAGAGCCGCTTTATAAGCATATACACAGTCATAAGCATCTGCTGCGAACTGGTTCGGAACATCGCCGTAGAGTTCCTGGTATTTGGTTACAAAGCTCTGGGTCTTTTCATCTGTCGCATCAGCGTTGAAGGGAGTCAGCAGCATAACGCCTTCTGCCAGAGAGGTGTCAAAACCTTCCAGGGTCAGGATACCATCCATACCGTCTACGCCAAAGAAAGTGGGTTCATAGCCCATATCCTTTGCCTGCTTTAAGATCAGGGAAGCGGGCTGATAATAGATAGGAAGGAAGAGCAGGTCAGCACCTGCATTCTTTGCTTCGGTCAGCTGTACGGAGAAGTCATTGGAGCTTGCATCTGTAAAGGTGGTTGCGGAAACGATTTCCAGACCCTTTACATCTGCTTCTGTTTTGAATTTCTCGTAGACGCCGCTGGAGTATACATCGTCATTTCTGTAGATGACAGCGACTTTTGTGCCGAGCTTCTGATCTGCAATATAATCAGCGGATGCAAGACCCTGGTTGGGGTCAGCAAAACACATCTGGAATACATTGTCCTTGCCCTCTGTAATAGCGGTAGAGGAAGCGGAAGGAGTCAGACCAAAGATACGGTCAGCAAAGTGCTCTGTACTGGTTGCTTCACAGGGCTTTGTGGTAACGGAAGCCAGGGAAATCTGCATGCCCCAGTCCTTTAATGCGTTGTAAGCGGAAACTGCTTTTTCCGGGTCGTTCTCGTCGTCCTCATATTTGAGTTCGAACTGTACGGAACCGCCTGCTTCGTTGATCTCGTCAACGGCGATCTGTGCGCCGTTCTTTACAGCGTTGCCGTAGATTGCTGCCGCGCCGGTCAGGGGAGAGGTACCGCCGATTTTAAATACATTTACGCCTTCTGCAGAAGCAGAAGAATCTGCTGCTTCGGTAGCAGCGGCAGCAGTGGTTTCAGCGGAAGCGTCTGCTGCAGTGTCAGCTGCTGTAGAGCCGCAGCCTGCGAGCATAGCGCTGCACATGGCGGCTGCCAGTAAAACACTCATGGATTTTTTCATAATAGTTCCTCCTTTTCAAAAGAAAAATGCCTTTCCTGGAAGAAATGTCTTTTGTAGAAAGACATCTGTCTTTGTAACGTGTCTGTATTATACACCTATTTGCAGAAAGGTGCGAAAAAATTTTACAAAAAATTAATATTTCAGCGCTTTAACTGGATAATACGGTAAAATATATCGGTATTTTAGGCAAACTGACTGCTGATTTTCCTTTACGGAGCAGTGGATTGAGCGTATACTATGGCATGAAGTAATTTTGGAAAACAGTAGAAGAGGAGAAAGACATGAAGGTTGTAGTATTAGCAGGCGGAATCAGCACGGAACGTGACGTATCCCTGATTTCCGGCAAGATGATTTATCAGGCGATGAAGAGACTGGGACATCAGGCTGTCCTGCTGGACGTTTTTCTTGGAATGGAACGGGACGACATTGATCATATTTTTGAAAGTGATGAGGATTTTTCTGCAGGAATCGAAGCGATTCATGAGATCAATCCCGATATCAGTGCGGTAAAGGCACTGCGGAAGGACGGCGGCAAATGTTACTTTGGCCCCAACGTGATCAAGATCTGTCAGATGGCGGACGTTGTCTTTTTAGGACTGCACGGTGCAGACGGAGAAGGTGGAAAGGTGCAGGCGGCATTTGATCTGCTGGGAATCCGCTACACCGGCACAGACTTTGTCAGCGGCGCGCTGGCGATGGATAAGTGCCTTGCAAAAGAACTGTTTATGCAAAACGGGATTCCGACCCCAGCAGGCTTCCGCCTGAAAAAAGGTCAGGAGCCGGGAGAAGGCCAGCAGCCGAAGTTCCCCTGCGTGGTAAAGGTAAGCTCCGGTGGTTCGAGCATCGGCGTTTCCATCGTGCAGAAAGAAGAGGACTATCAGGCAGCACTCGATGATGCATTTTTATATGGAGACGAGGTCGTTGTAGAAGAATATATCAAGGGCAGGGAGTTAACCTGCTGCGTGCTGGACGGCAAAGCACTTCCGATCGTGGAAATCGCGCCGAAGGAAGGCTTTTACGATTACAAAAACAAATATCAGGCGGGCAGCACCATTGAGATTTGCCCCGCGCCGATCGGCGAAGAGAGTACCAGAAAGATCCAGAAGATTTCAGAGCGTGTATTCGATGCCCTGCGCCTGCATAAATATGCCCGGATGGATTTTATGATGGATGAGGCCGGAAACGCCTACTGTCTGGAGGCGAATACGCTCCCCGGCATGACGCCTACCTCCCTGATTCCTCAGGAAGCTGCGGCGGTCGGCATCAGCTATGACGAGCTTTGTCAGAAGATTCTGGATATGGCGTTTGAGGATTGAAAAGGATGCAGCTTTTCAACTGCAAAATGGAGACCAAAAGTGATATGAAAAATATGACGATATGGAATATTGCAAGAGCCTGTAAGGGGCATCTGGCTGTGCCGGCGGGAAAGCATACCGGAACCTGTCCGGCGGCGGGAATGGCTGTAATCCGCGGCTATTCCGGCAAAGAAGCGGCAGGAATCGTAATCGATTCCCGCAAAGTGGAACCGGGCGATATTTTTGTGGCAATCCGCGGAGAACGGGTGGATGGTCATCAGTTTATCCGGGAAGTTTTTGACAAGGGCGCGATTGCAGTTGTGTGTGAAGAAGAACCGGAAGAACTGCCGGGTCCCTGCATCCGTGTGGAGGACAGTCTGGCTGCGCTTCGGCAGATCGCTGCGTTTTACAGAGAGCAGATGCCAATTCCGATCGTTGGGATCACCGGAAGCGTCGGCAAGACCAGTACAAAAGAATTTGTCGCGTCAGTGCTTGCACAGAAATACAAGACACACAAGACGCAGGGCAATTTCAACAACGAAATCGGCGTGCCGTTGACACTGCTTGCCATGCCGGAGGATACGGAGGCTGCCGTTGTGGAGATGGGCATCAATCATTTCGGGGAGATGCACCGTTTAAGCGAGATGGTAAAGCCGGATATTTGCGTGATGACAAATATCGGTCAATGCCATCTGGAATTCCTCGGAAGCCGGGACGGTATTTTGAAGGCAAAATCCGAGATTTTTGACTTTATGAATCCTGAAGGGACGGTCTGTGTCAACGGAGACGATGACAAGCTCATGACAATTGGGGAAGTACACGGCAAAAGGCCGGTTCACTTTGGACTTTCTCCCGAAAACGATATTTACGCAGACACCATCGCAAGCCGTGGACTGCTGGGCAGTACAGCGACAATCCACACGCCGGACGCTGCGTTTGACGTACAGATTCCGCTGCCGGGCGCGCATATGGTGTTAAATGCGCTGGCGGCGACTGCAGTTGGTTTACAGCTCGGACTGACGACAGAGCAGATCGCAGCCGGAATCGCTGCCGTGCAGGCAGTAAGCGGCAGAAGCCGTGTTGTGCAGGCGGGGGATCTGGTGCTGATCGACGACTGCTACAATGCAAACCCGGTTTCGACCAAGGCTGCGCTGGATCTGTTAAGTCTGGCAGAAGGACGCAAAGTTGCGGTGCTCGGTGATATGTTTGAGCTTGGAGAGAAGGAAAGGGAGATGCACGGGCAGGTTGGCGCATATGCCGCAGAACAAGGCATAGACTGCCTGTATTGTGCAGGAAGCCTTTCGGAAGAGATGTACCGGGCAGCGAAGGAGGCTGGAATTTCTCAAGCGGAACATTTCACAGATACCGACGCACTGCTTGCAGCATTGCCTGGACTTCTGCATCCTGGGGATTCGGTACTGATCAAGGCTTCCCACGGCATGGGGTATGCAAAAATCGTAGAAGCATTAGAAAAATAGGAGGTCAGATATGGGGTGTACAACAATACTGGTCGGGAAAAAAGCGACCTATGACGGATCAACGATGATCGCGAGAAACGATGATTCCGGCGCCGGACATTTTACAGCGAAGAAGTTTGCAGTGGTTTCTCCGGAGCAGCAGCCGAAAACCTATCATTCCGTGCTCTCTCATGTGACCATCGAACTGCCGGAGAATCCGATGCGCTATACAGCGATGCCGAATGCGGTGGAGGGAAAAGGTATCTGGGCTGCCAGCGGCGTCAATGAGGCACATGTTGCGATGACTGCTACTGAGACGATCACCTCAAATCCGCGCGTGCTGGGAGCGGATCCGTTGGTCGTCTATCAGCCTGCAGCGGATGGAAAGGAAGAGATTGCCGGAGGAATCGGGGAAGAGGATCTGGTTTGTCTGGTGCTTCCTTATATCAGAAGCGCCAGAGAGGGCGTTTTACGTCTTGGCAGCCTGTTGGAGCAATACGGGACATATGAGATGAACGGAATCGCTTTTCAGGATAAAGACGAGATCTGGTGGCTGGAAACCATCGGAGGACATCACTGGATGGCAAGAAGAGTGCCGGATGAGGTTTATGTCGTGATGCCAAACCAGCTCGGAATCGACAGCTTTGATCTGGAAGATGCTTACGGAGAACAGAAAAATTTCCTCTGCTCTGCAGATTTGAAAGAATTTATCGAAACCTACCATCTGAACCTTTCGATGGACGGTTCGCTGAATCCGCGGGATGTCTTCGGCAGTCATGACGATGCAGATCATGTATACAACACACCCCGGGCATGGTTTATGGAGCGGTATCTGAATCCGAACACCTATCGCTGGGACGGTGCGCTTGCTGATTTTACACCGGTTTCCGACGATCTGCCGTGGTGCATGGTTCCGGAGAAAAAGATCACTGTCGAGGATGTGAAATATGTCCTGTCCGGTCACTATCAGGGGACGCCGTATGATCCCTATGGATCCTATGGCGATAAATCCATGCGTGGTGCATACCGTTCTATCGGCATCAACCGAAATGATTTCATGGCGTTGATCCAGATCAGACCGGATATGGAAGCGGACTGCAGGCCGGTGGAATGGATTGCCTACGGGTCCAATGCATTTAACGCCCTTGTTCCGTTTTATGCAGATGTGGAGGAAACACCGGAGTATTTAAACAACACGACCGGGCGGGTTTCGACAGAGAACTTTTACTGGTCGAGCCGTCTGATCGCAGCGATGGCGGACGCTTCCTATAATAAATCTCTGTTCCATGTGGAGCGTTATCAGGAAAGGGTTGCAGCAAAGGGACACGAGCTGATCAACCGCTATGATGCACGTTTGGCAGCAGAACAGGATCCGGCGGCAAGAAAAGCGCTGCGGCAGCAGGCAAATGCGGAGATTGCTGCGATGCTGCAGAAGGAAACAGACGATACGCTTGATAAGGTGTTGTTTGAGCTGAGCAGCCAGATGAAAAACGCATATTCCAGATCAGATGCATAAAAAAACGCGCCGTCAGGCGCGTTTTTCTTTCTTGTTCAGGTAGAGATAAAATCCAACGTTCAACAGGATGCCGACAGTTGTGGAAACCGGTGCGGCAAGTCCGATCCTTGTCAGGCTGGCGTTTGGCTGGATACTCATGAAGTAAGCGAAGGGGAGACGGACGCAGAGGGTCTGGATCAGTCCCTGGAGCATAACCCAGAGCGTTTTGTTGTTGCCGTTGAAGTAGCCGATCATGCTGAATAAAACAGCGGTGACGATGGTTTCTGGCGCAAAGCCTTTTAAGTACGCGAAGCCGTTTTGGATAACGGCAGCGTCTGTGGAAAAGAAAGATGCGAGCAGGTCACCCTTAAACCAGATAAGGGTAAAGACAAGGCAGCCGAAGATCAGACCAATGCCGATTCCGGTGAACATGGATTTTTTGGCCCGTTTCAGATTGCCTGCACCGACATTCTGGGAAACGAAGGACGCCATGGACTGCATCAGGGAGCTGGGGATCAGCATTGCAAAGTTGACGATTTTGCAGGCGACACCATAGCCGGAGGAGGCTTCCAGGCCGAGGCGGTTGACAAAGGCGCAGAGGGCGAGGAACGAAACCTGGGTCAGAAATTCCTGCAGGGCGAGAGGAAGTCCGATGCTTAAAAATTTGCTGCACTGGGAATTGAAGCCAAGATCGCTTTTGCCAATGTGGAAGGGCAGCTGCTTTTTGAAAAGAATAACCACCGCAAAGACAACGCTGACCGCCTGTGCAAATACGGTTGCAAATGCTGCGCCCGCTGCGTCCATGTGCAGACCGGCAACCAAAACGAGGTCGCCGACGATGTTGACGATACATGCGACGAGGACGAACAGGAGCGGAGATTTGCTGTCGCCAAGTCCGCGGAAAATCGCCGACAGAAGGTTGTAGGCGACGATGAAGAAAATACCGCTGCCGCAGATACGAACATAACTTGTGGTCAGAGTGACTGCTTCAGCAGGAGCCTGCATGAGTACAGAGATGGGGCGGGCAAAGAAAACCATCGCTGCGAACAGGCAGACAGAAAGCAGTGTGAATACAACCGCCGCGCCGCCGATGACGGAGCCGATCTGTTCCGGGTTCTTTTCCCCGAGATAACGGGCGATCAGGACTGTGACGCCCATTGCGAGCTGTGTCACAACAAAGGTGACGAGGTTTAACACCTGGCTGCCG
This sequence comes from Gallintestinimicrobium sp., assembly GCF_046968865.1. Taxonomy (NCBI): domain Bacteria; kingdom Bacillati; phylum Bacillota; class Clostridia; order Lachnospirales; family Lachnospiraceae; genus Gallintestinimicrobium; species Gallintestinimicrobium sp. Next base: position 48,575 of record NZ_JBKVPW010000010.1, read on the forward strand.
GTGGAAACCGCAGAAAGCCCGGAGGTGGAGCCAAATCTGCCGACGACGAGCAGATCGACCGCGCCGTAGGCGGCCTGAAGTATCAGCGCGCCCAGAATCGGAATCATAAAAGGTACCAGTTTCTTTAAAATATTTCCCTGTGTAAAATCTGTCTTATCACTTGTCAAGGTCGTTTCTCCTTTCACACATTACTTGATAAAATATTTCAATGGTACGGATGGTACATTCCGCATCTTCGCCGGAGATGGCCTCCAGATCGGGCAGCAGGGCGTTAAAAACCTGTTCGTTGTACTTGGCAGAGAGCTTTTTGCCTTCGTCTGTAATGAAAAGGTACATGATGCGTGCATCCTCTTCGGACGGCTTTTTGGTCAGATAGCCTTTTTGCTCCATCTCCTTTACTGTCCGGGTCACGCCGGGACGCGGAAGATTCAGCGCATCGCTGATGTCGGATACTTTTACGGAAGTTCCGTTTTTTTCCATTTGTTCGATGACATCCAGAAAATGGATATAGGATGGTGTCACGCCGTCCGGCAGCGGCGGGAGCATATCGCGGATGCGCTTTGCCTCATAGCAGGCGTCCAGCAGCCGTTTGATGAGTTCGATTGTCATAAAATCCTCCATTCCGCAGGCGCTTTGCGCCGAAGGAATCGCGAGTCGAACGTCCAGTTCGGCTCTGCGATCATAGCTACTTTGTGACGCTTGCGGCACAAACAATAGAATGCACGCTCTGCGAGCATTCTATTGTCATGAATAGCTGTATGAAAAATAAGCGATCACGCTTATTTTTCATACTAAATCCCTCTATATGATTATCTTTGATAATTACCATTGATAATAATATAGAGGGATTTGAAATTTGTCAAGAAAAAATTTTGTGAGAAAATCCAGTGCAGTGCGTTAGGAGCGGCGACCGACAGTGGTTTTACGCTGTGTTGCCGTTGTGCTTTCGCATACCATTGGGGCGCACGGATTGCGATTGGGGCATAGCGGATTGTTTTTTTAACGAGGTCTGCTAAGATGAAAAGGTAGTAGCAGAACATCTGTGGGATGGAGGATAAAATGCCGCTTGTTGGATTGTGCGGAGAGCCGAAGGAAGCCCTGGAAAAAATTGAATACATAATGCAGGCGCTTTTCCTGCAGGGGCAGTTTTCGGAAGAAGATCCAGTCCAGGCGGAAAAAAACAGACAGACAGAGTTTGTGCGGATCACGGAAAAATCTGCGGAAGCGTTGGAAGCTCTGGATTGTCTGATCTGGTGGGGCAGCTGTGAAAATGTCCTGTCGGAGGAAGCAGACAGCCTGTTGGAAGAATATCCCCGCCTTGCGGTGATTTTTGTGGCGGACAGCTCGGAAGCGGTGTTTGATGCACTGACAAAGCCTTTTTTTCATGTGGTGCGGGGATATGCGCTGGAACAGGATTTGAAGGCGGCGCTTGCAAAATTGAAAAAACAGAGGCGCACGGGCAGCGGTTACCGGAGCTTTCCGTATCGGGAAAGCCCTTCGTCCGACGGCAGAATCCGGGTGCGGGAAAAGGAAATCCTGTATCTGGAAAGTATGCGGCACGAGATCTGGGTGCACTGCGAAAAGAAGGTGTTCCTGACGTCGGAAACGCTCGGATACTGGGAGGAAAAGCTGCGCGTCAGGTCGTTTTTACGCGTCCACAAAAGTTTTCTGGTCAATCCCGGGCAGATCAGCCGGATTGGAAGGGAAATGATAGAGCTGGAGGATGGCAGCAGGCTTCCGGTTAGCCGCTACCGCTATCCGGAAGTCATGGCGCGCTACGAGGCGTGGATCCGACATGCGGAATTTCTGGAGTGAGACAGCGAGTGAATCAAAATAGAGAAGAGAGGGAAAACAATGGAAGAGATGATTTCGGTCAATAATCTGCGGAAGGAATTTTCCTATTATAAAAAGGGCGCGGGGCTGCAGGGATCGTTAAATAACCTGTTCCACCGGCAGATGCTGACAAAGGAAGCGGTAAAGGACATTTCTTTTTCCGTGGAAAAAGGGGAAATGATGGCGCTGCTGGGACCAAACGGCGCAGGAAAGACGACGACATTAAAGCTTCTGTCCGGTATTTTGTATCCGACATCCGGGGAGGTTCTGGTGAATGGCTTTGTGCCCTGGGAACGGAAAAATGAGTTCAAGCGAAGCTTTGCCATCGTCATGGGTCAGAAAAATCAGCTGTGGTGGGATCTGCCTGCCAGCGACAGCCTGTATCTGAATAAATGCATTTACGATGTGGATGACAGGGAATACAAAAAGACCGTGGACGAGCTGTCGGAGCTTCTTGGCGTGCGGGAGCTGATGAATATTCAGGTGCGCAGACTTTCTCTCGGAGAACGGATGAAGATGGAAATCCTGGCGGCGCTGATTCACCGCCCCGGCATTCTGTTTTTAGATGAGCCGACGATCGGTCTGGATATTGTGTCCCAGCAGAAAATCCGTGACTTTTTACACTATTACAACGAACAGACGAAAACAACGGTCATTTTAACGAGCCATTATATGCGGGATATCGAAGCACTTTGCAGCCGGGCAGTCATTATTAACAGCGGCACGCTGGTTTACGACGGCGCGCTTTCTGATATCAACCACAGAATGGGGGATAAACGCCTGCTGACCCTTTCTTTTTCCAGCCCGGTAGAAAACGGGAAGCTGTCCGTATTCGGGCGGGTGCGGGAAAATAAAGATCTGACGGCAGTTCTGGAAATCCCGAAGGAGCGGATCAAGGAAACGGCATCGCAGATGCTTTCCCTGTTTCCGGTGGATGATTTTACTGTGACAGAGGTTCCGCTGGAAGAGAGCATTGCCAGAATTTTCACCGGGGAGGTGGCAGGATGAAGCTGTATCGATGCGTGTATCAGATGGGAGTGGAAACCGCTCTGGAATACCGGGCAAATATGGTGCTGACATTGTTGAGTACGATTTTTCCAATCATCATTCAGACCTTTTTGTGGAATTATCTGTACGGTAACGGGGATGCGGGAGCGATGACGGGCTATAGCTATACGGAAATTATCGTGTATACGCTGCTTGCCGGGCTGGTGTCGAAGCTGGTTATTACCGGGTTCGAATATCAGATCAACGAGGACATCAAGGACGGCGGGCTGAATAAATATCTGATCCGCCCGGTCAACTACTGCGGCTACCGGTTCTGCAGCTATCTCGGGGAAAAGATGCCGCAGCTGATTTTACTGCTGATCTGTACGTCTGTACTGGTTGCATTGTCAAGCATATTTCTCGGACTGAAGCTGTCTTTGTTTCGAATCGTGCTGTTTTTGGTGGGGCTGGTTCTGGCAGTGATCCTGAATTTCTTTATCTTTTACTGCGTGGCGCTGTTGAGCTTCTGGCTGACGGACGTGCATCTGCTGTTCGGAACAGTCAGCGTGGTGCTGGTTGTTGTCAGCGGCGGCGTGTTCCCCATGGATATTTTCGGAAAAACGGCGGCGCTTCTGATCTCTCTGCTTCCGTTCGGGTATACGACGCAGTTTCCGGTCAACATTATCAATGGAAAGCTTTCGATGGGAGCAATTGGCACCGGAATGCTGTGCCAGCTTGCGTGGATCGCATTTTTCTGGGGACTGGGGCAGATGATGTGGAAAAAAGGACTGCAGCGCTTTGCTGCGGTAGGAGGCTGACGGATGGAAAAGAAAACTGGTATTTTGAATACATTTATAAGGTATGGAAAACTGCTGTTCGTATTTCTGAAAATGTCCCTGATGGCGCAGCTGGAATACCGGATCAACTTTGCAGCGGGCGTTTTGGTGGAAACCGGTTGGTTGTTGATCAAGCTTTTGTATGTGGCGGTGGTTTACCGGGCAGGCATCAAAATCGGAGTCCTGACGCCGGATCATATTTTATTGTTCATTGGGGTGTACATTCTGCTGACCGGCGTTTACATGCTATATTACCCGAACTTTACGTCATTGACGACGATGATTCGGGATGGAAAACTCGACATGTATCTGGTAAAACCGGTTGCGGCGCAGTTTCTGGTGACAATGCAGCGACTGGATCTGTCGCTGCTTGTGCCGGATGCGGCTGCGGGAATCGTCATGATCGGGATCGGCTGGCATCGGGCAGGACTTCCCGTGACGGTCGGCTCGATCGCAGGCTTTCTCTTTTTCCTGATCTGCGGCGCGCTCCTGACCTACAGCCTGTTTTTGCTGCCGCATCTTTTGGTGTTCTGGACGACGGCAACGAACGGCATCGCGGATCTGACGGCGGCAGTTTGGGACTTCAACAACATGCCGCAGCTCATTTACGGCAAGTGGATGCAGCGTATCGGAACGTTTCTGTTGCCGGTGTTTGTCATCACGAACTTTCCGGGCCTGTTTCTGATGGGCGAGTTGTCTGCTCCGATGGCGGTCTGGGGCGTCGCTGCACCAGTCGTGTTCTTTTTGATCGCACGGGCGGTGTGGAATCAGGCAGTGAAGAATTATACATCGGCAAGCACGTAAGAAGCTTCTAATCCTTCGACTATTCCAGCAGATCTTCCACGCGGCAGCCCAGCGCATTGGCAAGACTGATTACAACATTCACCTGCGCTTTGCTGATATCGTTCTGCCGTTGCTCATAGAGCTGAATCATGCGAAGTGTGACGCCGGATGCGTCGCTTAACTGCTGTTGGGTAAAGCCGCGTGCTTTTCGGATTTCATACAGTCTGGTTTTTCTGCGGGCTTTGTTTCTGGAGAGAATTTCATTTGCTGCCTCGACGAATTTGTTTTCATTGGCTCCATGGAGGATATACATGGACATCACAGTGGAAAGTGTAAGCCCGTCTTTTACGATATCTTCAAAGCGTCTGCCAGTGTGCCACTGATAGTAGGCAAGAACCATGATAGATTGTGAGCTTATCTGACATGGAAGTACCTCCTTTAAAAAATATCGCCAGAACGATAGTTTTACCACGATATTCATATTATATCGACAGAACGATAGTTTTGCTGTTTGCCTATATTATATCGTTCCAACGATAGTGCGTCGATGAGGCGTAAAAAAACAGGCGTTGCAATTACGCCTGTTTTTTCGACATTATTTCTTTTCAAACCCATGAATCCAGTCCGCCTTGCGGTAATAAAGGAAAAATAGAATCGAGCTTAGGGTCCATGTCAGGGGATAAGCCCAGAAGATTGTATTGATGACAGGGAAAATGCGGACAGCGATCGTGATGTAGGTCACACGGATAATGCACCAGCAGCAGAGCATGACGAACATCGGTACAGTTGCCTTGCCTGCGCCTCGCATGATGCCTGCGATGCAGTGGGAAAATGCCAGCAGGAAATAAAACAGTGTAATCGTATGCGCCTGCAGCGTTCCGTAAGCGACGACCTCAGGGTCGCTGTTGAATGCGGCAATCAGGTAGGGGGACAGGAAATAGACACAGATACCGACGATTTCCGCAAGGGTGATGGAGCAGAGGATGCCGAAGCGTGCGCCTCTTTTGGCACGGTCATACTGCTTTGCGCCGAGGTTCTGGCTGATAAAAGTGGTCAGTGCCAGAGAAAAACAGGTGATCGGTAAAAAGCCGAAGCCCTCGACCTTGGAATAGGCACCGCAGCCAGCCACTGCCATTTTTCCAAAGCTGTTGATGTTAGACTGAACAACAACATTTGCCAGGGCGATAATGGAGTTTTGCAGACCTGCGGGCAGACCGTTTGAAATGATTTGCTTTAACATGATCGGGTCGAAGCGGATGCGGGACGGAACCAGACGATATTCCTCCGGACTTCTCAGCAGGCGGAGCAGGCACAGCAGGGCACTGATAAACTGGGAAATGATCGTGGCGAGTGCAGCACTTCCAACGCCGAGCTTGAGTACGCCGACAAACAAAAGATCGAGCACGATATTGACGATAGATGAAAGGATCAGGTAGTTGAGGGGATGTCTGCTGTCCCCGATGGACTGCAGGATACCGACAAAAACGTTATAGAGGACGAACGCCAGCGAGCCCATAAAATAAATCCGGAAATATAACAGGGAATTGGGCAGGACGTCTGCCGGTGTGCCCATCCAGACCAGCATCTGCGGCGCGAGGATCAGACCGATGATCGTCAGCAAAATACCGGCGACAATCCCGAAGGCAACATCCGTATGGATTGCACGCTGCAGACGGTCGATCTGTCGTGCTCCATAATAGCGGGCGACTACAACACCTGCGCCCATTGCGATACCGTTGAAAAATCCGACCATCAAAAAAATCAGACTTCCGGACGAACTGACGGCAGCGAGTGCGTCGCTGCCGAGAAAGTTGCCGACGATCAGGGAGTCGGCGGTATTATAAAGCTGCTGGAACAGATTCCCGAGAAAAAGCGGAAATGCGAAGGTGACGATCTTTTTCCAGATCGATCCTTCTGTCATCAAGGTAGAAGATGCAGTACGGTTCATTTATTTTCTCCAGAAAGTAATTTCATGTTCTTTTCATAGGTTTCAGAAATACGTGCAACAACCTGGGAGGTCAGAGCCTTCTGCTGTGTGCGGTCGAGATTCTTTGTTTCGATGGGTTCTCCATATTCGATGATAACCTTTGTCTTGCGGATGCAGGGAGAATGGGCTTCGAAGATCTGTTCTGCGTTGGCGATCGTCATCGGAACGATCGGGCATTGAGCCTTTTCTGCGATTTTTAAGCTGCCGGCATGGAACTCAAGCAGAGGAGCATCGGTGCGGTTGCGGGTTCCTTCCGGAAAAATGCAGATGGACACGCCGTTTTTTATCTCCTCGATTGCTGCATGAATCGTCTTCATACCAGCCTTGAGATCGCTGCGGTCAAGGAACAGGCAGTGCAGGTTTTTCATCCAATTGGAAAGCAGAGGAATCTTCAAAAATTCGACCTTGGAAATATAACCGGTGGTGCGGGGCACACGGACATAGGTCATAACGATATCGAAATAGCTGCGGTGATTACCGACATAGAGAACCGGGGTATCCTTCGGAATGCGATCCTCTCCGATGTAGGTGACGGAAACGCCGGACAGGCGCAGCACCATGCGGAACGCCCAGTTGACAATCGCAAGGCTGGAACGATCCTTTAACGGCAGATTGAATTTGCCGATGATCCATTCTGCGATCAGGAGCGGGATGCTGAGGATCAGAAACAGAATGACAAATAACGCGGTAATAATAAAGCGAATCATAAAACTCTCCATTCTGCAGGCGCAGATGCGCCGGCTACCTTCTTTATTTTCAGTATACCTGTGCCGCTGCAAAAAAGCAAGACGCGCGTACAGGTGTTCTGCGAGGGAGCCACAGTTCACCCGCGCCATTCGCAAAACGCATCTTCGATGCTACCCGCTGCTTCGCAGCTCATTTTTGCTCATGAAATGGCGCTCCCTTCGTGCCTTCCTGGCAGCAAATTTTCCTGCAAGCACGAAATCTGCTGCCAGGAAGGCACGAGTGAACTGTGGCGACATACTCCTGACGTCGTATTCATATATATGAAACAAACAGGATATCGATCGAAAGGACGGTCTTATTATGAAAAAAATAGTTCGGACGCTGTGCCTGATCTGGCTGGGAATATTCGGATGCGCTGGAATACTGCTTTTTACAGGATGCAGCTGGAAACAGGAAAAGCCGGAGAAAACAAACCTCGCATTCACAGTCGTGGACGAGGCGCGGCTGCCGGAGGAGCTGTTAAAGCTTGTGACGGAAAAGAAAGAAGCATCGTTTAAAATGACGTATGCGGACAGTGGTTATCTGTACCTGTGCGTGGGCTACGGAAAGCAGGACAGCGGTGGCTACAGTATTACAGTGGACGATCTGTATACAAGCGGGGAGATGATTTATCTGGATACGAGCCTGATCGGTCCGAAGCAGGCAAAGGAGCTGGGTGAAACGCCATCCTATCCATATATTGTAATAAAAACACCGTTTGAGGACAAAACAGTGGTGTTTGACTGAAGAACATGGTAAAATGCAGAAGATACAACAGACATTTGGCAGCTGTCGGACGCGGCTGCTTTGCAACAGCGGAGGCTGACATGATTTTAGTTCAAAATTGCCGCATGATCGATCCGGCTTCGCAGACGGATAGCTTGCGGGATATCCTGATCGGTGAGGACAGGATTACAAAAATCGCAGAGGCAGGAACGATCGACCCTGCACAGATTACAAAAGAAAAAGAGGACGAGCTTCGCATCCTGAATGCGGATGGCCTGATTGCAGCGCCGGGGCTGGTGGATACCCATGTGCATTTCCGTGATCCGGGTGCAGAATATAAGGAAGATATCCTGACCGGCGCGGTGTCGGCAGCGGCTGGCGGTGTGACGAGCGTTGTGCTGATGGCGAATACGAATCCCCATGTCGATCAGGAGGAAACGCTTTCCTATGTTCTGGAAAAAGGTGCAAAGACCGGCATCCATGTCTATACCTGCGCGAACGTGACGATGGACATGGAGGGGGACGAGCTGACGGATATGGAAGCGCTGGCAAAGGCTGGCGCGGTCGGCTTTACGGATGACGGCAAGCCCCTGTTGGATGCCAAAATTGCGAGAAAAGCGATGCAGGAAGCGGCAAGGGTGCACAAACCCATCAGCTTCCATGAGGAAAACCCGGCATATATTCAAAATAATGGGGTCAATGCCGGAAAGGCGAGCGAATATTTCGGCATCGGCGGTTCGGACAGGCAGGCGGAGATCGATATGGTGCGTCGCGATCTGTCGATTGCGCTGGAAACGGGTGCGGAGATCGTGATTCAGCACATCAGCGCGGCGGAGGCGGTCGAACTTGTCCGCCAGGCGAAGAAAAAGAGCACGAAAATCCACGCAGAGGCGACACCCCATCATTTCACGCTGACGGAGGACGCCGTGATGGAACACGGTACGATGGCGAAGATGAACCCGCCGCTTCGCACGGAAGCTGACAGGCAGGCGATTATCCGCGGTTTACAGGACGGAACGATCGACCTGATTGCGACAGACCATGCGCCGCATGCGGATTATGAAAAAGCGAAGCCCCTGACGGAAGCGCCCAGCGGAATCATCGGATTGGAAACGTCTCTGGCGCTCGGCAACGAGGCGCTCGTCGATACAGGGGAACTTACGATGATGCAGCTGCTGACCTGTATGACCATGAACCCCGCAAAGCTTTACCGCCTGGACGCTGGCTATCTGGCAGAGAACGGACCGGCAGATCTGGTTTTGTTCGATCCTGCAAAAGAGTGGGTTCCGGAACGTTTTTATTCGAAATCCCAGAACTCGCCGTTTTTGGGCCAGAAGCTCAAAGGAAAAGTGGAATACACGATCTGTAAGGGCAAAGTGATTTTTGAGGCGTAAAAACCGGTTGCGCCGGCACGTAAAAACACTATGGGCATAAAAGCTGGCAGCTTTTGTGCAGCAAGCGCCCGTAAACCGAGTGAAAATGGAGAAAATTATGGCACAGAAGAAAAAGACAAAGGCAATGGTAGTCAGTCAGGAAAAGCTGGCGGACGGAATTTATGATCTGAGACTGGAAACAGAGCTGGCGCAGGACGCTGCGTGCGGACAGTTCGTAGGCGTTTACCCTAAGGATAAAAGCACGCTCCTGCCCAGACCGATCAGCATCTGCGAAATCGATAAAGAAGAAAATCAGCTTCGTCTGGTTTATCGCGTGGCAGGCAAGGGAACGGCAGAATTTTCGAATCTTAAGACAGGCGACAGTGTGTATCTGCTTGGCGTTTTGGGAAATGGTTTCCCGGTGGACAAGGCAAAGCCGGGCACGAAGGCGATGCTGTTTGGCGGCGGAATCGGCGTTCCTCCGATTTTACAGCTGTCTAAAGAGCTTTCCTGTGAAAAACAGATCGTTGTGGGTTATCGCAACGCACAATGCTTTTTGAAAGAAGATTTTGAACAAAACGGCGCTGTCTATGTGGCAACCGAGGACGGAAGCGTTGGCACAAAGGGAAACGTCATGGATGCGGTAGCTGTAAATGGACTGGAAGCGGATATTATTTATGCCTGCGGACCGATGCCGATGTTGCGCGCGATTCGGCAGTATGCGATCGAACATGATATTCCGGCATATATTTCCCTGGAAGAACGGATGGCATGCGGTGTGGGCGCCTGTCTTGGCTGCGTTTGTAAAACGACCCACAAGGACGCGCATTCCCATGTAAACAACGCAAGAATCTGTACCGACGGACCGGTATTTGAAGCACGGGAGGTGGAAATCTGATGAATACAGCGGTAACAATTGCAGGAGTAACCTTTCAGAACCCGGTCATGACCGGCTCGGGGACCTTTGGCTCCGGAATGGAATACAGTGAATTTGTAGATTTGAACCGTCTGGGTGCGGTGGTGACAAAGGGCGTTGCAAACGTGCCGTGGCCGGGCAACCCGACACCGCGTGTCGCGGAGGTTTACGGAGGCATGTTGAATGCAATAGGTCTGCAGAATCCCGGTATTGACGTGTTTATCGAGCGCGATCTCGCATTTTTAAAACAGTTTGATACAAAGGTTATCGTCAATGTCTGCGGCAAATCTGTCGAAGATTATCTGGAAGTCGTAGAGCGCTTGGCGGACACGGACATAGCGATGATGGAAATCAACGTTTCCTGCCCGAATGTCAAGGAAGGAGCCATCGCGTTCGGACAGAAAGCGGATGCATTATTCGACATCACGTCCAGGATTAAAAAGGCTGCAAAGCAGCCCGTTATGATGAAGTTGAGCCCGAACGTAACAGACATCACGGAGATGGCAAAAGCCGCAGAGGCAGGCGGCGCGGACGCGATTTCCCTGATTAACACGCTGACCGGTATGAAAATCGACATCCGGCGCAGAAGCTTTGCCCTTGCCAACAAGACCGGCGGCATGTCCGGCCCTGCAATCAAGCCGGTTGCGGTGCGGATGGTATGGCAGTGTGCAAACGCGGTCAAAATCCCCATTGTCGGCATGGGCGGCATCATGACCGCAGAGGACGCGATTGAATTTCTGATGGCAGGCGCAACGGCAGTTTCCGTCGGCGCGGCAAACTTTATCAATCCTTATGCGACGGCAGAAATCGCAGACGGAATTGAAGCATTCATGAAAGAGCAGGGCATCGAGGATATCAACGAAATAATCGGCTGCGTACGGTAAGACAGATTGCGGGAGTGCGAAGCACGGAGCAATCCGCGGATATCATTTGAAAAAAGAATCTCCCTCCCGGCTGCATATCGTCTTTGACGGCAGCATACTGTTAGATAGAACAGCATGTTGTCTGGAAAAGGCGAAGGTGCCCGGGAGGTATTTTTATGGAATTTCTCAAAAAAAGCATACATATGGATCAGATCGGATGTGAGGAACAGACGCAGATTACGCTCGAGGACGACGTCAATATCGCGGACGCAAAGCCGGACGTCTATCAGGTCGTGACGCAGCAGGGGCACGTCGAGCTGGAAGAGGTGCGTGCCTCGGATGGGCATGTGCATGTAAAGGGCGTGCTGCATTTCAATGTGCTTTATCTCGCAGATGAGGAAACGCACCATCCGGCATGCATGGAGGGGGAGCTGGCGTTTGAGGAACAGATTCTGATGGGCAGCGTGTCGGGGACGGATCAGGTACAGGCGCAGGCGATTTTGGAGGATTTAAGCGTCGGCATGATCAATTCCCGGAAGCTTTCGGTGCAGGCACTTTTGCAGATCCGCCTGTTTACAGAGCGGATGAAGCAGCTGGATGTGGCGGTGGGTCTGGACGGCACAGAGCAGATCGAAGTAAAGAAAAAAGACCTGCAGGCGCTGGATCTGATCGTTGCAAAAAAAGATATCCTGCGGGTAAAAAAAGACCTCCTGTTGCCGGGCGGCATGCCGAACATTTTTGCACTGCTGTGGAAATCCTGCCAGATTCGGGAAATGACGTTCCGGGTGCTGGACGGAAAGCTGCAGGCGACAGGCGAGCTTTCGCTGTTTTTCTTTTATGAAGAGGAAAGCGAGACTAAAAAGGCGGTATGGTATGAAACCACTGTGCCGGTGAGCGTTGCCATTGAGTGTCAGGGCGTCCGCGAGGGGATGCTGGAGCAGATCGGCTGCAGCATCGGGCATCTGGAAATCGAAGCGAAGGCGGACGAGGACGGGGAAGAACGCGTGATTTTGCTCGACCTGGTACTGGATCTGGATATTCGGATTTACGAGGAAACGAATCTTTCGATGATTGAGGATCTCTACGGCGTTACGAAGCAGGCGGACGTCGTGAGAGGAAAAGGGCAGTACCGGAGGCTTCTGGTCAAAAATACCGCAAAAACGAGAGTGAACGACCAGTTTTCGATTTCGCCGGGCATGCCGCAGCTTCAGCAGATCTGCGGAAGCTTTGGAGAAGTGTTCGTGCAGGAAATAAAAAAGCAGTCCGACGGCGTGCTCGTAAAAGGGACGGTAAACGTGCAGATTCTGTATGAGTCTGCGGAGGAAGAGGTTCCGTGCGGCTGTCTAAAGGGCGAGCTTGTGTTTGAAGAGCTTCTGGAAACCGCAGAGCCGGTAAAAAATACATGCAGCTGCAGGATCGAGGCGTCGCTGGAACAGCTTTCCGTGCAGGCGCAAAACGAGCAGGAAGCAGAGGTTCGAGCAGTTGTGTGCGTCAAAGGACTGATCTGCGCCGACTGCGAGGAAGAGATCGTGACGGATGCCCTGCTGCGTGCTCCCGACCCGGAAAAGCAGGCGAACCAGCCGGGCATCGTAGTGTATCTGGCGGGCGAGGGCGAGACGCTTTGGGATATCTGTAAAAAGTACGACGTTCCGATGGATGGAATGCGCGAAATGAACAATCTGACGCAGGATGAAATCCGTCCTGGCGATCAGCTCCTGATTGTGAAGGGATATGCAGTTGACAAAGAGATGCAGATTGTATAAAATTAAATACAATCAGTGTATACAAAATGCAGAGGCAGACGGCTTTTCGGATCGCCTGCCTTTTCAACGGAAATGAGGATTGAATTGAAAATGAAAACCTTTCGGATAAAGGCATATGCCAAAATCAATCTCGGGCTGGATGTGCTGCGGCGCAGACCGGACGGATACCATGAAGTCAAGATGATCATGCAGACCGTCGATTTATATGACGATTTGGAATTTACAAAGCTGGCAGAGGATGAGATTCGGATTTTTACCGATAAAGAAGAGCTTCCGGCGGATCAGGGCAATCTGATCTGGCGGGCGGCAGCGCGGATGAAGGAGCTGTATCAGATCTCAGAGGGCGTGAGCGTGAAGCTGACGAAGCGGATTCCGATTGCGGCTGGCATGGCAGGCGGCAGCGCAGATGCAGCGGCGACCATTCATGCGATGGATGCGTTGTTTTGTCTCGGACTTTCCCTGGAAGAAAAACAGAAAATCGGCGTAAAGCTCGGCGCGGATATCCCGTACTGCCTGATGGGCGGCACGGCGCTTTCGGAGGGCATCGGAGAAATCCTGACAAAGCTGCCGGACGTCCCGAAGGCGAAGCTTGTGATCGCAAAGCCCGATCTGGATGTTTCGACGAAATTTGTCTATGAAAATCTGCATGCAGACAGCCTGCAATATCATCCCGACATCGACGGAATGGTTGCGAGCATCGAAAAAGGCGACCTTTGCGGCATCACAGACCGGATGGGAAATGTGCTTGAGACGGTTACCTGCAAGCACTATCCGGTGATCGAGCAGATGAAAGGGATTTTAAAGGAGCACGGTGCGGTCAATGCGCTGATGAGCGGCAGCGGCCCTACCGTATTTGGTATTTTTACAGACGATCAGAACGCAAAAGAGGCGTATGAGGCGATGCAGGAGGCAGGTCTTGCCAGACAGCTGTTCCTGACAGGATTTGCCGACGGCAGAGGGAGAGAAGAATGAAAGAATTTGAAGCAAATAACGAAAATGATTACCTGCCCCTGCGGGACGTGGTGTTCAATACGCTTCGGACGAGTATTCTGACCGGTGAGTTAAAGCCGGGGGAGCGCCTGATGGAAATTCATCTGGCGGATAAGCTCGGAGTGTCCCGGACGCCGATCCGCGAGGCGATCCGCAAGCTGGAGCTGGAGGGGCTCGTTACGATGATTCCAAGACGCGGCGCAGAGGTGGCGCAGATCACGGAAAAGAACCTGCGGGACGTTTTGGAGGTGCGCCGGGCGCTGGACGCGCTGGCGGTAGAGCTGGCATGCGAGCGCATCACGGAAGATGAGCTTGCAGAACTGAAAAAAGCGTGCGAGAACTTCGAACTGGAAACAAAGCGCGGCAACGCCAACCAGGTTGCACAGGCGGACGTGGAGCTGCACGATATTATTTTAAAGGCGAGCGGAAACGAGCGGCTGATGCAGATGATCAGCAAGCTTTCTCAGCAGATGTACCGCTACCGCCTGGAATATGTCAAGGACGAGGCAAACTACAAACGCCTGATCGCAGAGCACCGCGTGATCTACGAGGCGATCCGCGACCGCGACAGACAGACTGGAGCAGAGGCGATCAAAAACCATATTGACAATCAGGAAAAGGCTGTGATCCGGATGATTACATCGGCGTCCGGGAAGACAAAACGCTGACCGGGTGTATAACCGGCGCGCGGATGGGTATGCTCTTTCGAAACAGAGAAGGGAGAAAGAGTATGCAGAAGAAACCGCGCGCCGGTATTTTATTTTTGACAATTATGATGTTATGGGGGATAATATACCCACAGTATGCATTTACGGAAGAAATGTATGAGACAGTGCAAAGCGCTGACGCAGCGGATGGCAGCGACAAAACCGCTGTAGCTGCGGGCAGGGACTGCCTGCGGGATTACCGCCGGATTCTGACTGCGGCGCCTGGGGAGGTATCGGTGCGCTTTGCAATCGTCGATCAGATAGAAGAGTGGTTTGGAGAAAAAGATGAAAACAGTACAGGATAAAAATCTGCTGGAAATGCCCATCGGCGTATTTGATTCCGGCATGGGCGGTCTGACTGTGATGCGTGAGATCATGCGTCAGATCCCCAATGAAAAGGTGATTTATTTTGGAGATACGGCGAGAGTTCCCTATGGAAGCAAGTCAAAGGAGACGGTGACACGCTTTTCCAGGCAGATTGTCCGTTTTTTGCAAAGCAAACAGGTCAAGGCAATTGTTGTCGCCTGCAATACGGCGAGCGCCTATGCGCTGAATGATCTGGAAAGGGAAATCGATATTCCAATCATCGGCGTGGTAAAGCCGGGCGCAAAGGTTGCAGCGGAGGTAACCCGCAACGGACAGGTCGGCGTCATTGCGACGGAAGGGACCATCAGCAGTAATATTTATACAACTTACATCCGCCAGCTTCGGCCGGAGGTACAGGTAACCGGCAAGGCGTGCCCATTGTTTGTGCCTCTGGTAGAAGAAGGACTCTGGCAGGATCCGGTGACGGACGAGATTGCAAAACGTTACTTAAGCAGCTTAATCGATACCGGAATCGACACTCTGATTCTTGGCTGCACCCATTATCCGCTGATCCGTTCCACGGTCGCAAAGGTGATGGGCGACCATGTGACACTGGTAAACCCGGCGTATGAGACGGCTCGGGAATTAAAAGAGCTTTTGATGGAAAAAGGGTTATTCAATCCGGTTCCGCCGCAGCTTGGGACAAATAAATACGAGTTTTTTGTCAGTGACGGCGCGGAGAAATTTGTCCATTTTGCCAATTCAATTATCAAATACGGCATTTTGGGCGCGAAAGTAATACAGATAGAGGATTATTGAGCATGACAAAGGATGTAGTGATATCCGTCCGCGGTCTGCAGGTGATGGACAACGAATCTGCGGAGGACATCGAGACGGTACAGCAGGGCGAATATTTTGAACGAAACGGCAGCATTTTTTTATTGTATGACGAATATTATGAGGGCTTTGACGAGCCGGTCAAAAATGTCATGAAAATCAGGGGAAACGAAATGACTCTGACCAAACGCGGCATCATCAACGTCCAGATGAACTTTGAGGCGGGCAAAAAGAACCTGACCCGTTACCAGACGCCCTACGGTGTAATGATGATCGGGCTGGACACCAGCCGCGTCGTCTGTCTGCAGGAAGAAAAAAGCCTTGCGATAGAAATTGATTATACGCTGGAAGCAAACTACCAGTACGTTTCGGATTCCAAAATCCGGATCATGGTACGGGAGAGAAAACAGCAGGCATAAAATGCGTCCCTGCGTCGGCACGCATTCAACAGCGTGCTGTGCAGGGGCTTTTATTCATGACAATAGAATGCTCGCAGAGCATGCATTCTATTGTTGAAAGAAAACCAATTGACAATTCGAAATGATGCGCCTACAATATTTGCATATGCAAATATTGTAGGCGCATTTTTTGCACACGCAAAAATTCGTCTGACCACGGAGGAAAGCAATCATGCTGAAGGAACTGTTTTCTTATATGAAGCAATACAAAAAGTATGCCTGGATCAGTCTGGTCTGCATTGCGGTGGAATGTATCTTCGAGCTGGTTATTCCGCTGATTATGGCGGACATGGTGGATGTCGGAATCGCTAACGGGGATCAGGACTATATTTTGCATAAGGGGCTGGTGATGATAGGCTGTGCAGGGCTGGCACTGGTGCTGGGGATCTGCAGCGCACGGTTCTGCGCACTGTGCGGTCAGGGCTTTGGGGCGAATCTGCGGGAAGCAGAGTACCGCAAGCTGCAGAGCTATTCCTTTTCCAATATCGACCATTTTCAGGTGTCATCACTGGTAACCCGCCTGACCAGCGATGTGACGGTGATCCAGAATTCAGTTTCAACGGGGATCCGTCCGCTGTGCCGTGCACCGGTCATGCTGTTTATGGCCACAGGCTCGGCGTTTGTGATCAACGCGCGTCTGGCACTTGTTTTTTTGGTGGCGCTGCCGGTGTTAGGATTTTTGCTGTTTGAGATCGTCAGTCATGTCGGACCTTTGTATACAAAGATGCAGACCGGCATCGACCGCGTCAACCGCATTGTGCAGGAAAATCTGACAGCTGTGCGCGTCGTCCGTTCCTATGTCAGAGAAAATTACGAGCAGGCAAAGTTCGATGAAGCAAATCTTGCCCTTCGTACAGAATCCGAAAAAGCCTTCGGCTTATCTTCTATGAATATGGCAGCGATGCAGTTTGTCATGTATGGAACGATCTTGGCGATCCTGTGGTTTGGCGGCAGCTCTATCCGTACCGGAAAGATGCAGGTTGGGGAGCTGACCGGCTTTTTGAGCTATGTGCTGCAGATCTTAAACTCCCTGATGATGCTGTCGAACGTTTTTATGATGCTGACCCGTTCGATGGCGAGCGGAACCCGAATTCTCGAGGTTTTGAACGAAAAGGTGGAGATCACGGAGGAAAAGGCACGTCCGGTCAGCGTGAAAAAGGGCGCGATCCGTTTCGACCATGTATTTTTTCAGTACAGCAAAAACGCGGAGGAATATGTGCTTTCGGACATTTGTCTGAATCTGGAAGCCGGACAGACGATCGGAATTATCGGTCAGACTGGTGCAGCAAAATCGACCCTCGTGCAGCTGATTCCGCGCCTGTACGAGGCGACAAAGGGCTGTGTGTATGTAGACGACGTGCCGGTGCAGGAATATCCGCTGGAGCATCTGCGGGATGCGATTGCCATGGTGCTGCAGAAAAATACGCTGTTTTCCGGGACGGTACGGGATAATCTTCGCTGGGGCAAAGAGGACGCGACGCAGGAGGAAATCGACGAGGCGTGTCGGATCGCCTGTGTGGATGAATTTATCGACCGGCTGGATAACGGCTATGATACAGAGCTTGGACAGGGCGGTGTGAACGTGTCCGGAGGACAGAAGCAACGGCTCTGCATTGCGCGCGCGATCTTAAAGCAACCGAAGGTACTGATTTTGGACGATTCGACGAGCGCAGTGGACACGGCAACGGAAGCAAAGATCCGGGAAGGTCTAAAAGCAAAGCTCCCGGAGATGACGAAAATTATTATCGCACAAAGGATTTCTTCTGTACGCAGTGCCGATCAGATTGTCATTTTGGACGATGGAAAAATAAACGCGGTCGGCACCCATGAGCAGTTGCTTGCAGAGAACCGGATTTATCAGGAAATTTATCATTCCCAACAGGAAGGAGGTGCTCTGTAATGGCAAAATATGTCGGCTATAAGCGCCCGAAAAATACGAAAAAAGCCATGAAAAATCTGCTGAGATATCTTGGATATCACAAGTGGCTGTTGCTTTTAGTTGCAGTTTTGGTAGCGATCAGCAGTGGGGTGAGCATTGCAGGCACTTATCTTATCCGCCCGGTCATCAATGATTACGCGATCCCGGGGGATATTCCGGGACTGATCCGGATGATGCTTGCGATGGGGATCCTGTATTTGTGCGGTGTGTGCGCGACCTTTGCCTATAACCGGCTGATGGTGCACACATCCCAGCAGGTAGTGACGGAAATCCGGAGAGATCTGTTTGCCCATATTCAGAAGCTGCCGCTGGCCTATTTTGATGCGCACACCCACGGGGAGCTGATGAGCCGTTTTACAAACGATGTCGATACAGTACAGGAAGCATTAAACGGCACGTTTTCCATGCTGATCCAGAGCTTTTTGATACTGACAGGAACCCTCAGCATGCTGTTTGTTTTGAGTGCGCGTCTGACACTGATCGTATTACTGTTTTTAGCAGCGAGCGGATTTTTTATCTGGTACAATGGAAAACGCAGTAAAAAATATTTCAACGCACAGCAGGAGGCACTGGCTGCAGTCAACGGCTTCGTGGAGGAAATGACTGCGGGGCAGAAGGTGGAGAAGGTATTCAATCATGAAAAGCAGGATCTTGAAGAATTTTTAGTGCGAAACGAAAAGCTGCGCAAAGCCTCTACCAACGCCCTGACCTGGTCCGGTATGCTGGTTCCGGTCAATGTCAGCATGTCCTACTTCAACTATGGAGTTTCTGCGGCAGCAGGCGGTATATTTGCACTGACCGGACACATGGATCTTGGAACCCTTGCCTCTTATCTGGTTTATGTGCGTCAGAGCGCGATGCCCTTAAATCAGTTTACAAACCAGTTCAACTTTCTTCTGGCGGCTCTCTCCGGTGCAGAGCGGATTTTTGACCTGATGGAGCAGGAGCCGGAAATCGACGAGGGAACAGTAACTCTTTGTCCGGTTGAGGTCAGGATGGACGGTTCCCTGAAGGAGACAGAAAACTATACCGGAAGCTTTGCCTGGAAAGATGCAGACAGCCTGACTTTATTGCAGGGTGATGTGCGGTTTCATCAGGTTGTATTCGGATATACGGAAGAACATAAAATATTGGATGGCATCAGTCTGTTTGCAAAGCCGGGACAGAAGATCGCCTTTGTCGGTTCGACAGGCGCAGGAAAGACAACGATTATTAACCTGATCAACCGATTTTACGAAATCCAGAGCGGGACGATCACCTACGACGGCATCGATATTCGCAGGATCAAAAAGGATGACTTGAGGAAATCGCTGTCGATGGTGATTCAGGATACTCATTTGTTTACCGGAACGATCGCGGAGAATATCCGTTACGGACGGCTCAATGCAACAGAGGACGAGGTCAGGGCGGCTGCGAAAATCGCGAATGCTGACTCCTTTATCCGTCGTCTGCCCAAGGGGTATGACACGATACTGCACAGCGACGGCAGCAATCTATCCCAGGGACAGAGACAGCTGCTTGCGATTGCCCGGGCAGCAATTTCCCGGCCGCCGGTGCTGATCCTGGATGAAGCCACCAGCTCCATCGACACGAGAACGGAGCGGCTGATCGAAAAAGGCATGGATCGCCTGATGGAAAACCGTACCGTTTTTGTCATCGCACATCGGCTTTCAACGGTGCGAAACTCAAAGGCAATTCTTGTGCTGGAAAAGGGCACGATCATCGAGCGCGGAGACCACGAGGAGCTGCTGGGGCAAAAGGGTCGCTACTATCAGCTGTATACCGGACAGTTTGAACTGGAGTAATGCCTACGGTGCTGGTTGTACGTGTTGCAGTTTCTCTGCGCGCACTTGACACAAACTCGACATGCGCAAAAAAACGTGCGCAGAAATGAGGGAATATATGGAAAAAGATATCAGACAGAGTCTGCAGGAGCATATTTTCAGACTGGAAAACCGGCGCAGGGAACTGATGCGTCCGGAATATTTACGGCTGGGGCTGACGATCGGGCAGGGACAGCCGCGGATTTTGATGTATCTTTTGACAGAAGACGGCTGTAGTCAGCGGGAAATTGCAGAGAACTGTCACCTCGATGTGACGACGCTCTCGCGCACGCTGGACCGGCTGGCGGAAAAAGGGCTTTTGGAGCGGCGTATCAATCCACAGTCGCGTCGGGAGTGCCAGATCTTTCTGACAGAGGAGGGAAGGAAGACGGCAGCAGAGGTCTGCAGCTGCTTTCGCGAAACGGAAAAAAAGATGTGCAGCGGGCTGACTGAAAAAGAACTGGAAGCGCTGGATGCCGGATGCTGCCGGATGCTGGAAAATTTGACCGAAGCCTGAAGAAAACTGGAATCTTAATAAAAAGTTTATACACATATCCGCCGCCAATGTTTTACAAGGCGGCGGATTTATGATATCCTGAGAGCAGATGCGAATTTAGGGCAATCGGAATGGATTGGAGCAGGATATGAGCGACAAACAGGATTTTTCGGAAATTGGAGACAGAATCAAGGATGCAGTACAGGATGCGGTAAATTCAGGTGACTTCGGACAACTAAACCATGTCATCAATGATTCCGTAAACGGAGCGCTGGATGAGGTGCGCTGGCAGGTCAATCAGGCGCACGAACGGGTTTATAAGCGAACGGACAAAACCGTGGAATACAAATCCGCCAAGCGCAGTATCGCTTCTTCCTACAGCACATCGCAGTCGCCCTACAGACGACAGATGGAGCAGAAGCAGCGTTATACGACGGCAAAGCAGTATCAGCGCCCGGACGGCACGATCATTTATAAGAACACCATCAACGTGCCGCAGATTTTTGTAAAAAAGGGTAAAGTCAGTGGTGTTTTATTGAGCGTATTTGGAGGAATCGGGCTTGGAACCTTCGGGCTGACCGCACTGATCATGGCGATCATTTGGGCAGCAACCTCCAGCGCGTCTCTGGGTGGGATGACCATATTGTTCGGTCTTATGGCAGCAGCCTGCGGAGGTGTATTAAAACGCGGCGGAGGACTCTGCAAACGGCTTGGAAGAGCAGAACGATATCTGAGGCTTGCAGGGGAGGAAATGTATATCCGAATTTCTGAGCTTTCTGAAAAAACCGGATGGACTCCAAAGAAGCTGGGACGGGATATTCGGACGATGATCGAGAGCGGCATGTTCCCGGAAGGACACATGGATGAGAAAAACGATATTTTTGTCATCGATGACGAAACATGGGAGCAGTATCTCGAGGAAAAAGAAGAATATGAACAGCAACTTGCGGAAAAAAAGCGCAAAGAGCTGACAGCGGACGTCGGGCAAAGTGCTGGCGGAGCAAACCGTGCAGATGGCAAGGCTGCCGGACAGAACCAGACAGCTGATGGTGCGGCGGCGCACAGCGAGGAAGCGCTGACAAAAGAGGCGCAGATCGAAAAAGACGGTCAGGCCTACATGGAGCGGCTTCGGGAGTTAAACATCCAGATCCCGGGAGAGGTGATTTCCAACAAGCTTTACAAGCTGGATTATCTGCTGAAGCGGATTTTTCAGACGCTTCGGGAGCATCCTGAGAAGAGTGACCAGATGCGGCGGTTTATGGAGTATTATCTTCCTACGACGGTCAAGCTTGTGGAATCCTATGCAGAATTTGACAGCGCCGGGGTTGAGGGCGAGAACATCCGCACCGCTAAGGAAGAGATCGAAAAGACGATGGATACGATTAACGAAGCGTTTGAAAAGCTTCTGGATGATCTGTACCAGAACGCGGCATTTGAAGCGTCCGCAGATGCAAGGGTGCTGAAAACAGTGCTGGCGCAGGACGGGTATATGAAGAGTGATTTTGAAAAACAGGAGGAGTAACCGATGAACGAAGATATGGAAAAGATGCTGCAGGAAGCGCCTGCGCCGACCCTGACTCTGGAGCCTTTTGCAGAGGAAAAGGAAGAACCGGCAGTTGTGGAAAAAGAAGAAGCGGTGCAGCCGGTTGATGAAAAAGAAAAAATAAAGGCGATTTTAACTCCCCAGGAACAGAAGCAGGTTGATGCGTTTGTCAAGCAGATCGACATCACGAATTCCCAAATGGTGCTGCAGTATGGCGCAAGCTCCCAGAAGAAGATCGCAGATTTTTCAGAATCAGCTCTGGGCAACGTCCGGACAAAGGATCTTGGCGAGATCGGCAACGAGCTGACCGCCGTTGTGAACGAATTAAAGAGCATCGAGGACGGTGACGAGGAAAAGGGCTTCCTCGGACTGTTCAAAAAAGGCGGCAATAAGATCGCAAATATGAAAGCAAAATATGCCAAAGCAGAAGTTAATGTGGATAAAATTTGTAAGGTGCTGGAAGGACACCAGATTCAGCTGCTGAAGGATGCGGCAATGCTGGATCAGATGTATCAGCTGAATCTCACCTATTATAAAGAGCTTTCCATGTACATCCTTGCCGGAAAAGAAAAGATCCAGCAGGTAAAGGAGCAGGAGCTTCCGGAGCTGATCAAACGCGCAGAAGAAAGCGGACTGCCGGAGGACACGCAGAAGGCGAAGGATTTGGCAGAGCTGTGCAATCGTTTTGAGAAAAAGATTTACGACCTGGAGCTGACGCGGACGATTTCCATGCAGATGGCGCCCCAGATCAGACTGATCCAGAGCAACGATACTGCAATGTCTGAAAAGATCCAGTCCACGCTGGTCAACACGATTCCGCTCTGGAAGAGCCAGATGGTGCTGGCGATTGGCGTCGAGCATTCCGCGCAGGCAGCCAAGGCACAGCGTGAAGTGACGGATATGACCAATACCCTGCTGAAAAAGAATGCGGAAACCTTAAAGCTTGCAACCGTTGAGACGGCAAAAGAGTCTGAACGCGGTATCGTAGATATTGAAACGTTAAAGCAGACGAACGAAACTCTGATCTCCACGCTGGATGAAGTGCTGCAGATTCAGGAAGATGGCAGAAACAAACGCCGCGAAGCGGAAGCAGAGCTGACACAGATCGAAACAACTATGCGCAACAAACTGATGGAGATGAGCAGAACGAAATAAAATAGAATGCGCGCTCTGTGAGCATTCCAGCATTCCATTGCCAGAAATAAAGGAAAGGTCAGGTGGCTGTTTGGGAATCCGAAAAAAACTGAAAGAAAAGCTGAAGGAGGCGCTGCAGGCAGTGCTGCCCATCATCGGGCTGGTGCTGCTGCTATCCTTTACGATTGCGCCGATTTCTCCGAGTATTTTGCTGTGTTTTCTGATTGGAGGGATATTGCTGATCGCCGGAATCGTGTTTTTCACGCTTGGCGCGGAGCTTGCAATGTCCCCGATGGGAGAACGGGTCGGCACGGCGATGACACAGTCCAAAAAGCTGTGGGTCGTTGTGGCGCTGTCTTTTTTGCTGGGCTTTATTATTACAATATCTGAACCGGATCTGCAGGTGCTTGCACAGCAGGTTCCGGCTGTTCCGAATCTGACATTGATTCTCGCAGTTGCCTGCGGAGTCGGTGTGTTTCTTGTGGTGGCGCTTCTCCGTATGCTGTTCAGCATCGCGCTGCCCCCTTTGCTTGTCTGCTTCTATGCGGTGATTTTTATTCTCGCGTTTTTTGTTCCCAAAGAATTTTTGAGCGTAGCGTTCGATTCCGGCGGTGTGACCACGGGACCGATGACGGTGCCGTTTATTATGGCGCTGGGCGTTGGTATTTCTGCAACGCGAAGCGACCGCCATGCAGCGGATGACAGCTTCGGTCTGGTTGCGCTGTGTTCGATCGGTCCGATCCTGGCAGTCATGATGTTGGGGTTGATTTACAATCCGGACAGCGCGGCGTATACGCCTCCTGTAATCCCGGAAATCGCAGATTCAAAGCAGTTGTGGAACCTGTTTGCGGTAGAGCTTCCCACATATATGAAAGAAATCGCACTGTCCCTGCTTCCGATTGTGCTGTTTTTTGCAGTGTTCCAGGCATTGATCCTGAAGCTTTCGGGCAGAAACCTGACGAGAATCCTGATCGGTCTGGTTTATACCTATATCGGTCTGGTACTGTTTTTGACCGGCGTAAACGTCGGCTTTATGCCGGCGGGCAACTATCTGGGACAGGTGCTGGCGGGGCTTTCCCATCCGTGGGTAATTGTGCCGATTGCGATGGTGATGGGTTACTTCATCGTAAAAGCGGAGCCTGCCGTTTATGTCCTGAACAAACAGGTTGAAGAAATCACGGACGGCGCGATCCCGGCGCGTGCAATGGGTACGGCGCTTTCCGCAGGTGTGGCGATCTCCCTCGGAATTGCGATGATCCGCGTGCTGACCGGCATTTCAATTCTCTGGATTCTAATTCCGGGCTATACGATCGCCCTTGTGATCTCGTTTTTTGTACCGAAAATCTATACGGCGATCGCATTTGACTCCGGCGGTGTTGCTTCCGGACCCATGACGGCGGCATTTCTGTTGCCACTGGCACAGGGGGCGTGCGTGGCGCTCGGCGGTAACATCGTAACGGATGCGTTTGGCGTAGTAGCGATGGTTGCGATGACGCCGCTTATCACGATTCAGGTGATGGGGCTGTATTCCAAACTGGCAGAAAAGAAAAAGACAGCAGCGGTTCCTACGCCTGCCTATGCCTTCGACCTGCTGGATGACGATGCAATCATTGAGCTGTAATACGCGCGGGGAGCGCGTATTACAGCGATGGCAGCACGGAGAGGCAGGAAGGAAGCAGAGGATATAGGAGCGCCGTGCTGCAGAGAACATACGCGCGGGGAGCGCGTATTACAGCGATGGCAGCACGGAGAGACAGGAAGAAGGCAGAGGATTTAGGAGCCCCGTGCTGCAGAGAATATACGCAGCGCAACGCTGCGGAATGTGAGGATAAATGAGCGAATTATATTTAATGGTTACGATCAGTGACCGGAATTTTCACCGCCGGCTTCTGGCGTTTTATAAAGAATACGGCGTGACTGTGACGATGGTGACGCTGGGCAGGGGAACGGCGACGAGCGAGGTGCTGGATTCTTTCGGCCTGGAAGCGGCGGAAAAAGCAATCCAGTTTGCGTTCGTGACAGGCAGGGAATGGAAGGAAATCCGCAGCGGGCTGGAAAAGCGGCTGAAAATTGATATCCCCGGAACCGGAATCGCCTTTGTGATTCCCGTCAGCAGCATCGGCGGAAAGAAGCAGCTGCAGTTTCTGACGGAAGGGCGTGGATTTGAAAAAGGAGAGGAAAGCACATTGAAGGACACAAAGTATGAACTTCTGGTAGTGGTGGCGAATCAGGGCTACACGGAATATATCATGGAAGCGGCGCGCAGCGCGAACGCGGCGGGCGGAACGGTCATTCATGCAAAGGGAACCGGCATGCAGAAAGCGGAGCAGTTCCTCGGTTTTTCTCTTGCAACCGAAAAAGAGATGATCCTGATTGTCGTCAAGAACTGTGACAAAAATGCAATTATGAAAGCGATCATGGAAAAGGCGGGGCTGGAAAGCAAGGCAAAGTCGATCGTTTTTTCGCTTCCAGTGACGGAAACCGCCGGAATGCGGCTGGTGGAAGACGAATAAAAGAAACTTTAAACCTGCCCTGGATAGTAAGTTTGCACAGAAAAATGGTCTGGGTTTTGTATGATATATTTACAAAAGAAAATTGACAAAGCGAAGAAATTACAGTAAAATATCGATTAGTTGTAGGGAAGAATAAGAGAGGGGGGCTCTCTTTCTCTAAGAAGGAATTTATAATTTTGAGAAGAGAGTGTTGCAACACGCGATGCCGTTGTGTACAATAGAACGGTGAGCCCATAAGTCAATTCATGACAAGATGATTTACGAAACAACAATGGAGGGAAAGAAATGACGAAGGCACAAATTCTGAAAAAGGAAATTTTAAGTCAGTACAGAAGTGTAAGACAGTTTGCGATGGATATGCAGATTCCTTACAGCACATTGGTAACGGCGCTGGAGAGAGGCATCGATGGCATGGCATATGGTACCGTAATCAAAATGTGCAATAAGCTGAACTTAAATCCAGTGGACTTCAGCTCTTTGGAAAGAGACACCACCATCAGCGAGCAGCTGCTGGAGAACCGTGTCATGCAGGCATATGTAAAGCTGAACCAGGAAGGACGTGACAAGGTCATGGATCTGATGGAAGACTTTGGGCAGATTAAAAAATACAAAGCGAAATAATCGCTGACAAAGCAGGAGACAAAGTATGCACTATGATTATCTGATTGCAGGAGCTGGGCTCTTCGGCGCTGTATTTGCACATGAGATGCACAAACAGGGACGTAAGGTTCTGGTAGTGGAGAAGAGAGATCATATTGCCGGGAATATTTATACGGAAAAGGTTATGGGCATCAACGTACATCGGTATGGTGCCCATATTTTTCATACTTCCGATGAAGAAGTTTGGAATTATGTAAACCAGTATGCCCGGTTCAACCACTATGTCAATTCTCCGGTTGCAGTTTATCGGGATGAACTCTATAACCTTCCTTTTAATATGAACACATTCAGCCGGATGTGGAATATTAAGACGCCGAAAGAGGCGAAGAAAATCATCGCAAAGCAGACCGGAGAGTTTGCCGGGATTACGCCGCAGAACCTGGAAGAGCAGGCACTGCAGCTTGCGGGACGCGACGTTTATGAAAAGCTCATCAAGGGCTATACGGAGAAGCAGTGGGGACGTGACTGCAAAGACCTTCCGGCGTTTATTATCCGCCGCCTGCCACTTCGGTTTACCTATGATAACAACTATTTTAATGACCGTTTTCAGGGAATCCCCGAGGGTGGTTATACGCAGATTGTTGAGAAACTGTTGGAAGACATTCCGGTTCTGACCGGTGTTTCCCTTCAGGAATACCAGACAGCCAATGCGGCCAGGACTGCAGACGAACAGGACAGCTGGGACAGACTGCTCTATACCGGTATGATCGACGAGTATTATCATTATCGCCTCGGGACGCTCGAATACCGTTCCCTGCGGTTTGAAACCGAAGAGCTTCCGGAAGAGGATAACTATCAGGGCAACGCAGTTGTCAACTACACGGAACGCGAGGTTCCTTACACCCGCATCATCGAGCACAAGCATTTCGAGTTCCAGACCGGAGAAGGAACCGTCATCACGAGAGAGTATCCCGCGACCTGGAAAAAGGGTGACGAACCGTACTATCCGATCAACGATGAGAAAAACGGCGCACTCTATGCGCAGTATGCAGAGCTTGCGAAGAAGGAAGCAAATGTCCTGTTCGGCGGACGCCTGGGACAGTATAAATATTATGATATGGATAAAGTTATCCGGAGTGCACTGGACATGGTAAAAGAGGAGCTGGCACGATAAGTCCTTCCTGTGTTTACCGCGCCATTCGCAAAACGCATCTTCGATGCTCGCCGCGCTGGCTGCGCCATCGCTCCTTTTGCTCATAGAGAGGCGCTTCCTTCGTGTCCTGCGTCAGACGAATTTTCATGCAAGCATGAAATTCGCTTGCAGGCGCATTCCAGGAGGTTACGAAACAGTTTACCGCGCCATTCGCAAAAACGCATCTTCGATGCTCGCCGCGCTGGCTGCGCCATCGCTTCTTTTGCTCATAGAGAGGCGCTTCCTTCGTATCCTGCGTCAGACGAATTTTCATGCAAGCATGAAATTCGCCCGTCGCAGGATACGAGTAAACTGTGTAAAAATGTATTGACGAAAGGCCTCAGTTTATGGTATAGTCGAAAGGCAAGATAGATCTGAGGTCTTTTTTTTGTGCGCAAATTTTGAAAGTTTTCAGAAGGCGCGGGCAAGAAGGAGTGACCCAGGCAGACGACCTCATACCGCCGTTTGACGGGATTTTGAGGGAGTGCACGAGAGACGCGCAGAGCGACGGACGGATGTAAAAAGTCGCTGACAGAGCGATCTGGCGGAAGTTTTTTACAGCAGGACGTAAGAAGGCGCGCGAAGAATAAGAGCACGCACGGAGGTGGAAAAATGCGTACAAGAATCACACTGGCATGTACAGAATGCAAACAGCGCAACTATAACACAACCAAGGATAAGAAGGCGCATCCTGACAGAATGGAAACCAAGAAATACTGCAGATTCTGCAAGAAGCACACAACGCACAAAGAGACAAAATAATTGCCGTGATGTGTCCTGAGGGACCGCTGTCGGCGGCGCGTTGCTTTTGAAAGGAGTTTGCAGAGTATGTCAAACGAACAAAAAGTGTCCAAGACGCCTAAGGCACCCAAAGTAAAATTCTTTGACGGTGTCAAAGCCGAGTTCAAGAAGATCATCTGGCCGGATAAGGATACCCTGTTAAAACAGTCCGTTGCTGTCGTATTTGTTTCTATTGTTATGGGCATTATTATTTCGCTCATCGATGTAGCAGCGCAGTACGGTGTCAATTTCTTGACAATGTAAGTGAGGAGATTCTTATGGCAGAAGCAAAATGGTATGTAGCTCATACCTATTCCGGATATGAGAACAAGGTCAAAGCTGACCTGGAAAAAACCATCGAGAACCGGCATTTAGAAGATGAGATCCTGGAAGTTCGCGTCCCCATGCAGGAAGTTGTGGAGATGAAAAACGGTGCGAAAAAGACCGTTCAAAAGAAGCTGTTTCCGGGATACGTTCTTGTAAATATGATTATGAATGATGACACATGGTATGTTGTCCGCAACACCAGAGGTGTGACCGGATTCGTTGGACCGGGAAGCAAGCCTGTTCCGCTGTCTGAAGCCGAGATGAAGCCGCTGGGCATCAAATCGGACAATGTCTCCATCGATTTTGCAGAAGGAGATACCATCGTAGTCGTTGCCGGCGCATGGAAAGATACTGTCGGCGCTGTTTACAAGATCGACTATAACAAGCAGACCGTAACCATTAACGTAGAACTGTTCGGCAGGGATACCCCTGTAGAGATCAGCTTCTCGGAGGTTCGGAAATTAGATTAAGCGTTTTAGGACGCGGTCACAGAGACGTTCAGTGGAGCGATCCGTTGAGCAGTGGAAGCAGTGTCCTGCCGCTGGAGCAGGAGAAAACGCTGCGCCATACCACAATATATTTAGGAGGTGCCTGACATGGCAAAGAAAGTTACCGGTTACATTAAGTTACAGATCCCTGCTGGCAAGGCAACACCGGCTCCCCCGGTAGGTCCTGCACTGGGTCAGCATGGTGTAAACATTGTAGAGTTTACAAAGCAGTTCAATGCAAGAACAGCTGACAAGGGCGATGTTATCATCCCTGTTGTAATTACCGTTTATGCGGACAGAAGCTTCAGCTTCATTACCAAGACTCCGCCCGCTGCTGTATTGCTGAAGAAGGCATGCAATCTGAAGTCTGCTTCTGCAGTTCCGAACAAGACAAAGGTTGCTACGATTTCCAAGGACAAGGTTCGTGAAATCGCAGAGCTGAAGATGCCTGATCTGAATGCTGCAAGCATCGAATCTGCTATGAGCATGATCGCCGGCACAGCAAGAAGCATGGGTATTGTTGTAGAGGACTGAGTAAATAGAACTGGGAGTAATGCAGAGTAGAAAGCATTACGTTAACAACCAATGGAGGTAATGAACATGAAACATGGAAAGAAATACGGCGAAGCCGCTAAACTGGTGGATCGCGCAACACAGTACGATCCTGCAGAAGCGATTGGCCTTGTAAAGAAAACCGCAACAGCTAAATTCGATGAGACTGTAGAAGTGCATATCAGAACAGGCTGCGACGGCCGTCACGCTGAGCAGCAGATCCGTGGTGCAGTTGTACTGCCCAACGGAACTGGTAAAACCGTTAAGGTTCTGGTATTCGCTAAGGGCGCTAAGCTCGATGAGGCTCAGGCAGCAGGCGCTGACTTTGTTGGCGGCGATGAGCTGATCCCCAAGATCCAGAACGAAGGCTGGCTGGATTTCGATGTTGTAGTTGCAACTCCTGACATGATGGGCGTTGTAGGTCGTCTGGGTAAAGTCCTTGGACCGAAAGGTCTGATGCCTAACCCGAAGGCCGGCACAGTTACCATGGATGTAACCAAAGCGATCAATGATATCAAAGCAGGTAAGATCGAATACAGACTGGACAAGTCCAACATCATCCACGTTCCGGTTGGTAAGGCTTCCTTCTCTGAAGAAGCTCTGGCTGAGAACTACAAAGCGCTGATGGATGCTATCATGAAAGCAAAACCGAGCGCACTGAAGGGTCAGTATTTAAAGAGCATCACCCTGGCTACCACCATGGGCCCTGGTGTGAAGGTTTCTACCGCTAAATACTGCTAATCCAAAGGGAATAAATGTGAGTATTGCGTGTGACGTGAGCTTACGTATAAAAGACAGGTTCTGCAGAGCTTCGGCTCGCAGACCTGTCTTTTTTTATGTGTGCAGTGTGCCGGGTGGTGTAGTTGTTGCTGCAGTCAGCGCTTTTGCAGGTACCTGCATGAAAATAGAAAAGTCCCATGTCTGTTCCTTTTCGGGTTCAGACATGGGACTTTTTAATTTCATAGGAAAATGCGTCCTATGAAATTAAAACGCTCCGCGAGGATGCGCACTCGGCGCAGGGGTAGATGGTTGCCGAAGCAACCGCGCCTCGGCGCGAGAATGTGCCAAGGCACATTCTTTTTTATTCATGGCAATAGAATGCTCGCAGAGCGTGCATTCTATTGTTTCATAGGAAAATGCGTCCTATGAATTTTATCAGCCATCAGACCACTCACACATTCTCCAGGGGCTCTACGCAAGGGCAGATGATTTCGGGCTTTTTGGTAGCAGGTGCTGCCCAGCGAACTGCGTTGGTGATGACCTTCTGAATGTTTTCATTATGGAAGGTCGGGTTGGCTTCGTGTCCGGGCTGGAAGTAAAATATGTTGCCAAGACCACGCCGGAAGGTTACGCCGCTTCTAAATACTTCGCCGCCGTTGAACCAGCCGATGAATACGGTTTCAAGAGGTTCGGGAATATCGAAGAATTCGCCGTACATCTCTTCCACGTCCAGTTCGAAGTGCTCCGGAAGACCCTGTGCAATGGGATGACCGGGATTTGCGCACCAGAGACGTTCTCTGGCACCGTCACGCCATTTTAAGCTGCAGCTGGTTCCCATCAGTCTTCTGAAGATCTTGGAAAAATGTCCGGAATGCAGGACGATCAGGCCCATGCCGCGCAGAACGTGATCCTGAACCTTATCTACAACTGCGTCGGATACCTGATCGTGAGCCATATGACCCCACCAGATCAGAACGTCGGTGTTGTCCAGAACATCATCGGTCAGACCGTGCTCAGGATCATCCAGACATGCCAGGCGGCATTCGATGTCATCATTTTTGCCCAGGAACTCGGCAATTGTTGCATGCAGGCCGTTCGGATAAATGGCTGCAACCTCTTTGGAGGCTTTTTCATGGCGGAACTCATTCCATACAGTTACTCTGATCATGTGATTACTCCTTTTCTGCTTTTTATGAAAAAAGAATCGTGTTCTTTTTTTCTTCATCATACCTGAAAACAGTAAAAACATCTAGCCTGCTTTTGCTGTTTTTTTCATATGAAATTGCTGTTTTACGGCAAAGGACTTCTGGGATTTTTTCGGTCCATGTCTGCGCCTTCAGAAAAAAAGAGGATGTGGAAAAACAAGGAATAATGTTGTAGTATGTGGATTTATATGTTATTATGTGTAAAGATCTTGTAAAAGAAATGAAACATGTTGAGCTTTCAGGAGGAAAAGGGATGCTTGCAATCGAACGACAGGAACAGATCGTAAGCCAGATCAGGAGGAACGGAGCAGTTCGGATTCATGAGCTCACAAAGCAGTTTGGTGTGTCAGTTGAGACGATCCGCAGAGATCTTCTGGAATTGGAACGGCAGGATTGTCTGCATCGGGTACACGGCGGTGCAGTCGGCATAGCTGTGGCAAAGCAATATCACCGGCTGGAAGAAAGGACAGAAGAAAATCCGCAGAAGAAGGAAGAGCTTTCCGGGTATGCTGCAGGCCTGATCCGGGAAGGAGATGTGCTGATGGTGGATTCCGGAAGCACTGCGATAGCGTTTGCAAAAATGCTTGCAGAAGAGTTTGAACGGCTGACAGTGATTACCTATTCCTTGCATGTGTTTGAGATATTGAAGAAAAAAGAAGGATTTACCCTCTATCTGTGTGCAGGGGCATACCTTCGGGATGAAAGTGCATTCTGCGGGCAGTGGGCATTGCAAATGCTGGAACAGTTTCATGCAAAGACAGCATTTTTGTTTCCATCCGCTATTTCTCTGCAGAACGGCATAATGGACTATGATCAAGAGCTGTACCATTTACAGCGGGCGATGATGAAGCATGCGGATCGGAGTGTTTTTCTGGCGGACAGTGACAAGTTTGAAAAGAGTGCGCTGCTAAAGCTTGCGGATGTCAACGAAGCCGTAACATTTGTCACGGACAGCGGCCTGCGGAAAGAAATCCTGGAGCTCTATCAGGAAAACGGAATAGAAATGATCAGAGGAGAGCAGAAGAAGTGAAACAACAGGATCATCAGGCGGAAAGAATATTAATCGGATTTTGTGTTGCTGCATATTTTGTCAGCTATATTACACGGATCAACTACGGCACAGTGCTTCTGGAAATTGTCAATTCAGAAGGAATCACGAAAATGTCAGCATCCATGGCGGTAACCGGAAGCTTCGTGACCTATGGTATCGGACAATTGATCAGCGGATGGCTCGGAGACCGGATCAAGCCGCGCTATCTGATGTTTATCGGACTGATGGTATCTGCAGGTATGAATGTCTGCGTTCCACTGTTTTCAAGACCGGCCGCGATGCTTGTTTTCTGGTGTATCAACGGTTTTGCCCAGGCACTGATGTGGCCTCCGATGGTCCGGCTTTTGTCAGATTATCTTGACCAGGATACCTATAAGAAAAGCTGCGTCTGGGTCGGCTGGGGATCTTCTGCCGGCACGATCTTCCTTTATCTGTTTGCACCTGTCTGCATTGTGTGGAAAGGCTGGAGAAGCCTGTTTTTCCTCTGTGCAGGCTGTGCGGTCCTCTTTGCATTTGCGTGGATAAAAGCCATCGGTTCTGCGGAAAAAAGAATGCAGAAGAGTTCTGCAGGGAGCTTTACGAAGGCAACTGCAGGTGCCTCCCGTGGCGATGCGGGCACGAAAAATGGCACAAGCCTGGAAGAAAATACATCTGCTTTGCAAAAAACAATTCCCTTACCGGAACAAACCGCGCCGATGCTTGCAATTATCATGCTTGCAATTATGATGCAGGGCATTTTGCGTGACGGTATTACGACCTGGATGCCAAGCTATATTTCCGAAACCTTTCATTTGGCAAGCTCTATTTCGATCCTGACCGGTATTGCTTTGCCTCTGTTTGGTATTATGTGTTCACAGATCGCATCCCTGATCAATCGAAAGCTGATCCACAACGAATTGCGCTGTGGGATGGCAATCTTTGTTCCCGGATTTGTGGCAGCGTTT
Source organism: Gallintestinimicrobium sp. (assembly GCF_046968865.1). NCBI lineage: Bacteria > Bacillati > Bacillota > Clostridia > Lachnospirales > Lachnospiraceae > Gallintestinimicrobium > Gallintestinimicrobium sp. Next base: position 81,973 of record NZ_JBKVPW010000010.1, read on the forward strand.
CTATTATGGCTGATGCCAAACGGCAATGCAGTGTTGTCCGTTTTTCTGTCTGCGCTGATTACGGGATGCATGCACGGCGTCAATATGATTCTGGTCAGTATGATTCCGCCGTTCTTCAAAAAGTTCAACCGTGTCGGTTTTATCTCCGGCCTGGTAAACTCCTGCACCTATGTGGGCAGTGCAATTTCCAGCTATGGGATTGCGTGGATTGCGGATAAGAGTGGCTGGAACTTAGTTATCCTGTTCTGGACAATCGCCGCACTGTGCGGTACGCTTCTGTGCCTGATGGGGATCAAGCCCTGGAAAAAATTTGTGAGAAAGTGTGTGTAAAATTCTAAAAGTACAACGTGCGAAAGCTGTAGAAATCTTGTTCCAGCGGGAGGAAAAAACCCAGAAACATTTTTAAAATATAGAAGAAAACCAGGCGGCATGCTGTCCGAATCAGGAGCATGCCGCCTGGTTTTGGCTTCCGCCCACTGCGGTTGACAAACCGCCTAAAACAGGTCACAATGTTAGATACAAGGGAATAACTGTAGGAAAAAGTCCGGGAGATGTCCGGAGGGAGAATTATGGAAAAAGAAATCAGAAGACACTTTTCGAAAATTGGTTTTGCTTATCTGGCAGGATCGATTGTAATATACGCTGTACAGTTTCTGGCGGCGATGGTCGGTAAAAAATTCGTGCCGGGTGTAATGGCGGATGCAAACGGCTCCTTTATCTTACTGATGCTGACGATGTATGGGATTTCCATGCCGTTTATGGGCTGGCTGGTCAGCAGAATTCCGGCCCAGAAGATCGAAGAAAGGAAAATGACCGCAGGACAGTGGATCATAGCATTTCTCATGTGCTACGGTCTGATGTACGCAGGAAACCTGATCGGGACGGCGCTGACCTTTGGGATCGGAATGGTAAAAGGAACCGGCGTTGATAATCCATTGGTATCGACGGTGATGCAGCTGAATCCGTGGGTGACGTTTGTTATTGCAGTTTTGATCGCGCCGACGGCAGAAGAACTGCTGTTTCGGAAGCTTTTGACGGAGCGGATTGTAAAATATGGAGAGCTCGCGGCGGTGCTTGCCTCCGGACTGTTTTTTGGACTGTTCCATGGAAATTTGAATCAGTTTTCCTATGCATTCCTGCTCGGTCTGTTTTTGGGATTTATATATGTAAAAACCGGAAAACTGCGATATACCATCGGACTCCATATGGCGATCAATTTTATCGGCTCTTCCCTCGGCACATGGATGCTTCGGGTGACGGGCTATATGGATACGATGGAAACACTGACGAAATTTTTAAATACAAAGGATCTGACGGTTCTGGCGGATCTGGGGAACGGAATTGTCGGAATGTTCATTTTCGGCTCTTATGCGTCCCTGATTCTGATGATGGCAGGAGCTGGACTGATTCTGACGTGGCTGAACCGCAAAAAGTTTGTATGCTGCGCACCGGAAGAGAAAGTTGCTTCCTTAGGTAAAAAGAAAGCGGCGGTCATGATTGGAAATCCCGGAATCTTACTGTATGGCGCATTCTGGATTGGAATCATGATCTGGCAGTTGCTACAGTAAAATGTTTACAGGAAAAGTGAGGAGCTATGATCGAAAAAAGACGAAGAAAAAGACATGGAAGCCATATTTTTCTGATTACACTGATTTTGACGATTGCGCTCGGAAGCGTAGTTTTGGGCTGCAGCATGATCTGGGCTGTTGGAAGCCCACAGCTTGTAGCGGTGAAGCTGGAAAGCCAGCTGGCGAACCTTGTGGAAGATGTCCAAGCAGCGGAAAACGTTTTGGCGAGTGCACAGTCGGCAAAGCCCGTAGGAAAATACGACGCGTTGCTTGCAGATGAGGCGTTGTGTCGGCAGCAGAATATTTATGCAAAAACGGCGGCAAGCCCGAATGAAACGACGATTGTGTTTGCGGGGGACATTCTGTTCGACGACCATTATGCGGTCAAGGTAAAAATGAACCAGCGCGGCAGGGGCATTGAGGGCAGCATTTCGCAGGAAATGCTGGATGTGATGCGCAGCGCGGATATTTTTATGGTAAATAACGAATTTCCCTACAGCAACCGTGGAACTCCGACAGAAAACAAGAAATTCACGTTCCGTGCCAAGCCGGAATATGCATCCTATCTGCTTGACATGGGGGCTGACATCGTTTCTCTGGCGAACAATCACGCGTATGACTACGGCAAGATAGCGTTTCTGGATACATTGGATACCTTAAATGGAATCGGAATGCCCTATGTCGGCGCGGGGCGCAATCTGGAAGAAGCGATCAAGCCGGTTTATTTTATTGTAAATGACCAGAAGATCGCATTTGTTGCCGCAACGCAGATCGAGCGGACAGAGAATCCGGATACAAAGGAAGCGACGCAGAACAGTCCGGGTGTATTTCGCTGTTGGAATGTGGACAAACTGTTAGAGGTAGTTGCAAACGCAAAACAGGTCAGCGACTATGTGATCGTTTATATTCATTGGGGAACGGAAGCTACGGATCAGCTGGATTGGGCACAGAAGGATCAGGCGGTCAAAATTTCGAATGCAGGTGCGGATCTGATCATCGGAGATCATCCGCATGTGCTGCAGCAGTTCGGTTACTGTGAGGATACACCGGTGATGTACAGCCTTGGAAACTTTCTGTTTAATTCCAAAGCACAGGATACCTGTCTGGTAAAGCTGACGCTGGATGCAAATGGCTTTAAGAGCCTGCAGTTTATTCCGGGCAGACAGCAGGACTGCAGCGTAACGATGCTGCAGGGGACGGAAAAGGAGCGCGTGCTTTCCTATATGAGAAAGATTTCTCCGGGCGTAACGATTGATGGGGATGGATTTGTGACAAAGAAAGGATGAGAAAATTATGTGTACAGCAGCAACGTATCAGACAAAAGACTTTTATTTCGGCAGGACGCTGGATTATGAGTTTTCTTATGGAGACGAGATTGTGGTAACACCGCGTAAATTTCCGTTGGATTTTTGCCATATGGGAAAATGCGATGCGCATTATGGGATGATCGGTATGGCACATGTGGCGAATGGATATCCGCTGTACTATGATGCGGTCAATGAAAAGGGTGTCGGCATGGCAGGATTGAATTTTGTCGGCAACGCAGTGTATCAGAAAGTGGAAGAAGGACGAGAAAATGTGGCGCAGTACGAGCTGATTCCATGGGTGCTTGGACAGTGTGCCAATCTGCAGGAGGTCAGAAAACTGCTTGCAAAGATGAATCTGGTCGGAACGCCCTTTGGAGATTTTCCTGCTGCACAGCTGCACTGGATCATTGCGGATGCAAGTGGGGCGATAACGCTGGAATGCACGAAGGACGGGCTGCAGGTCTATGACAATCCGGCAGGAGTTTTGACGAATAACCCGCCCTTTCCGATGCAGATGTTCCAGTTAAATAACTATGCAGGATTATCTCCGAAGCAGCCGGAGCACAGATTTTCCGGCCAGATTCCGTTTACAAGCTACAGCAGGGGTATGGGTGCGATGGGGCTTCCGGGAGATCTCTCTTCGGAGTCGAGATTTGCGCGCGTGGCGTTTGTGAAATGCAATTCCGTTTCCGGGGATTCTGAAAAAGAAAGCGTCAGCCAGTTTTTCCACATTCTGGGCTCGGTTGATCAGCAGAGAGGCTGCTGCGAGGTGGCGGAGGGAAAGTATGAGATCACGATTTACACGTCCTGCTGCAACGCTTCCAAAGGAATTTATTATTATACAACCTATGACAACCACCAGATCAGCGCAGTAGACATGCATAGAACCGATCTGGACAGCAAGACACTGAGCTGCTACAAGCCGGCTATGGAGGAGCAGATTTTCTGTCAGAACTGACGCAGGAGGCAGAGCTATGTCAGAGGAACGGGAAAAAATCGTTGGCGTAAATCTTGGCAACTGGCTTGTTCTGGAAAAATGGATGCAGCCATTTTTGTTCGAGGAAAACTGCGCAGAGGACGAGGTCTGGCTAAACCGCAAGGTTCCGGCAAAAAAGCTGCGTCCGCTGATGAAAAAACACAGGGATACCTATATCGAAGAAGTGGATTTTGCAAAAATTGCTGCGCACGGCATTAACGCGGTGCGCCTGCCGGTTCCATATTTCGTGTTCGGGGACAGAAAACCATATTCCGGCTGCATCGAATATGTCGATCAGGCGATGGACTATGCGGAAAAGTATGGGTTAAAGGTGCTGATCGATCTGCATACCGTGCCGGGCGGGCAGAACAGCTATGACAACGGCGGCATCACCGGCGTCTGCAAATGGCACCGGAATCCGAAAGAGGTCGCTTATGTATTATATGTGTTAGAACGGCTGGGGAAGCGTTACGGGCATCGGAAAGGGTTGCTTGGCATCGAAGTGCTTAACGAGCCCATCAGCTTTCGGGTCTATCTGTTTGCGCCGAGTCGGAAGCAGGCGCTCGATCAGGGAGAAGCAATCGGCAGCAGCCATGTGCCCATGCGTTTCCTGAAAACCTTCTATAAAGAAGCCTATGAAACGCTTCGGGCGGTCATGGATCCGGAGAAGCTGATCGTGTTTCATGACGGGTTCCGGCTGAGCCGCTGGAAAGATTTTTTTGTAAAAAACGGTATGAAAAATGTCATGTTGGATGTTCACGTTTATCTGTGGGTGCTGGACAGCTTTCTGCATTTACATAATCTGCTGCCGTATCAGCTTCTTTTACGCTTTTACGAACGCCAGATCCGGCGGGCGGGACGCTATACGCCGGTGCTGGTGGGGGAATGGTGCCTGTGCAACCGCGTGGCGGATCGCTATGGGAAATCTTCCTATGAAAAAGACGAAGCATGGCGTAAAAAGGTCTACCGGAGGGTTGCGCGGATGCAGTTAAAAACCTGGGACGACTGCAACACAGCAGGCTCGTTTTACTGGAATTACCAGCTCTACCGCGACAGACAGGAACCGATGTACACAACGAGCCTGGACAGCTGGGACCTGTGCCGCTGCTGGAGCCACGGGTGGATGCCGAAGAACATGCGGTGAAACAGTAGTTTACCGCGGGAAGATTCCACGAGGTTACAGTTCACCCGCGCCATTCGCAAAAGCGCGTTTTCGACGCTCTCCGCTGCTTCGCAGCTCCTTTTGCTCATAAAATGGCGCTCCCTTCGTACCTTCTTGTAAGCAGATTTCCATGCGAGCATGAAATCTGCCCCTCGCTCCGGGAGGTTACAGTTCACTCGCGCCATTCGCAAAAGCGCGTCTTCGACGCTCTCCGCTGCTTCGCAGCTCATTTTTGCTCATAAAATGGCGCTCCCTTCGTACCTTCTTGTAAGCAGATTTCCATGCGAGCATGAAATCTGCTTACAAGAAGGTACGAGTGAACTGTAATAAAAAATTAGAAAAAACTCCTTGACAACCCCTTCCTTTTTATGCTAATGTAAACAAGGTCGTTGAGACCGTGCCGAAGACAGCAGGTACCGGATAACCGGTGTAAGAAGAAACGCCTGCCGAGGAGTGAAAGAAATGCGATGAATTTCCCTCTCTGTCTTTGGATAGAGAGGTTTTTTTGTACAAACAACTTCTTTTATTCGGCAGAAGAATCTAAAAGGAGGTAAGAAAATGGCAAAAGTTGAACTGAAAGCACCTGTAGTAGCAGAGATCGCTGAAGCAGTGAAAGATGCGCAGTCTGTTGTTCTGGTAGACTACCGTGGTCTGACCGTTGATCAGGATACCGCACTTCGTAAGCAGCTTCGTGCAGCTGGTGTTACTTACAAGGTGTACAAAAACACAATGATGAACTTTGCGTTCAAGGGAACAGATTTCGAGGCACTGGCTCCGTATCTGGAAGGCCCCAGCGCAATCGCAATCTCTACTACCGACGCAACCGCTCCTGCAAGAGAGCTGGCTAATTTCGCTAAGACAGCTGAAAAGCTGGAGATCAAGGGCGGCGTTGTAGAAGGCAATGCATACGATGCAGCAGGAATCATGGAGATCGCTAAGATCCCTGGAAGAGAAGCTCTTATTTCCAGATTGCTGGGCAGCATGCAGTCCCCTATCACCAACATGGCTCGCGTTCTGAATCAGATCGCAGAGAAAGGCGGCGCAGCAAACTGCGAAGCAGCACCTGCAGAAGAAGCACCCGCTGCAGAATAATCTTTTTTCCGAAAAAGAAACTGAGCCGCAGATGCGGCTGACAAAACAATAATTTAAAACGGAGGTAAATTAAAATGGCAAAATTATCCGCTCAGGAATTTATTGAAGCAATCAAAGAGATGACCGTATTAGAGTTAAACGATCTGGTAAAGGCTTGCGAAGAGGAGTTCGGCGTATCCGCAGCAGCAGGCGTTGTTGTAGCAGCAGCAGGCGGCGAAGCAGCAGCAGCTGAAGAAAAGACCGAGTTCGACGTAGAACTGACCGAGGTTGGCCCTAACAAGGTTAAGGTTATCAAGGTTGTTCGTGAAGTTACCGGTCTGGGCCTGAAGGAAGCTAAGGAAGTTGTAGACGGCGCTCCTAAGGTTCTGAAGGAAGGCGTTTCCAAGGAAGAAGCTGAAGATATCCAGAAGAAGCTGGATGCTGAAGGCGCTAAGGTTACTCTGAAATAATTGAGACCATATCTTACCACAAAGGCGTTCGCGAATGCGGACGCCTTTCCTTTTCGCGATTTTTTAAAAATATCAGTTGACAGACAGAATGGATTGTGTTAGATTGTAGTGTGCACTATTGTGTTAGAGTATGCCATTTTTTATGCAATGGATTTACTTGCTTAGATACCGAAAAGTAATAGTTTCAAGAAATCAATGATAAGAACGGGGTGAAGTGTCAATGGAAAAAAACAGAATACGTCCAATTGCCACCGGCAAGAACATGCGTATGAGTTATGCACGACGGAAAGAAGTATTGGAAATGCCCAACCTTATAGAAATTCAGAAGAATTCCTATAAGTGGTTCCTTGATGAAGGTTTAAAAGAGGTGTTTGATGATATTTCTCCGATTTCCGATTACAGCGGACATCTGAGTCTGGAATTTGTAGACTTCGAGCTGTGTGAAGAAGACGTGAAGTATTCTATTGAGAAGTGCAAGGAAAGAGATGCAACATATGCAGCTCCTCTCAAGGTGAAGGTACGTCTGTATAATAAGGAAAAAGAAGAAATCAGTGAACACGAGATCTTTATGGGCGATTTACCGTTGATGACCGAGACCGGCACGTTCGTTATCAACGGCGCGGAGCGTGTAATTGTCAGCCAGTTGGTGCGTTCCCCCGGCATCTATTACGGCATCGGTCATGATAAGATTGGTAAAAAGCTGTATTCCTGTACAGTAATCCCGAACCGTGGCGCATGGCTGGAGTATGAGACTGATTCCAACGACGTATTTTACGTTCGTGTGGACCGTACCCGTAAGGTACCGATCACCGTACTGCTGCGTGCCCTGGGTCTTGGCACCAATGACGAGATCCGCGAAGTGTTCGGCGATGAACCCAAGATTGAAGCCAGCTTTGCAAAAGACACTTCTGAGAACTATCAGGAGGGTCTGTTAGAGTTATACAAGAAAATCCGTCCGGGTGAGCCTCTGAGCGTAGAGAGCGCAGAAAGCCTGATTAACGCGATGTTCTTCGATCCCAGAAGATATGATCTGGCGAAAGTAGGACGTTATAAATTCAATAAGAAGCTGCTGCTGCGCAACCGTATCCGCGGCCACGAACTGGCTGAGGATGTTGTGGATACCACAACCGGTGAAATTCTGGCAACAGCAGGCACCAAGGTAACAGCAGAACTGGCTGACCTGATTCAGAACAGCGCAGTTCCCTATGTATATATCCAGACTGAGGAAAGAAAAGTCAAAGTGCTTTCCAGCATGATGGTTGAGCTGACCCACTATGTAGATTGTGATGCCAAGGAGCTGGGCGTGACAGAGCTGGTATACTATCCGGTACTGGCACAGATTCTGGAAGAGTATTCTCAGGATCCCGAAGCGCTTGCAGAAGCAATCCGCAAGAATGTGCACGAGCTGATTCCGAAGCATATCACCAAGGAAGATATTTTAGCTTCCATTAACTATAACATGCATCTGGAGTACGGCATCGGTAACGAAGACGATATCGACCATCTGGGCAACCGTCGTATCCGTGCGGTCGGCGAACTGCTGCAGAACCAGTACAGAATCGGTCTTTCCAGACTGGAAAGAGTTGTTCGTGAGCGTATGACCACTCATGATGCAGAGGAGATTTCTCCTCAGGTTCTGATCAACATCAAGCCCGTACAGGCTGCAGTTAAGGAATTCTTCGGATCTTCCCAGCTGTCTCAGTTCATGGATCAGAACAACCCGCTGGGCGAGCTGACGCACAAACGTCGTCTGTCCGCACTGGGACCTGGCGGTCTGTCCCGTGACCGTGCCGGATTCGAGGTTCGAGACGTACACTACTCCCATTACGGAAGAATGTGCCCGATCGAGACACCAGAAGGTCCTAACATCGGTCTGATCAACTCTCTTGCAAGCTATGCAAAGATCAACGAATACGGCTTCATTGAAGCGCCTTACCGTAAGATCGACAAAACCGATCCGGAAAACCCGCGCGTAACCAATGAAGTTGTATATATGACAGCGGATGAAGAAGATAACTACCATGTGGCGCAGGCAAACTCCGAATTGGACGAGGAAGGACATTTCGTAAATGCCAACGTATCCGGTCGTTATCTGGATGAAACATCCGAATATCCGAAGACAGTTTTCGAGTACATGGACGTATCCCCTCAGATGGTATTCTCCGTTGCGACTGCACTGATTCCGTTCCTGCAGAACGACGATGCGAACCGTGCGCTGATGGGTTCCAACATGCAGCGTCAGGCAGTGCCGCTTCTGACAACCGAGGCTCCTGTAGTCGGAACCGGTATCGAAGTAAAGGCAGCCGTTGACTCCGGTGTCTGCGTTGTTGCAAAGAAGTCCGGTACCATCGACTATGTATGCTCCAATCTGATCCGTATGACGGCAGATGACGGCGAGAAGATGGAATACCACCTGACCAAGTTCTCCAGAAGTAACCAGTCTAACTGCTACAACCAGAGACCGATCGTATTTAAAGGCAACCACGTTGAAGCAGGACAGGTAATTGCAGATGGTCCTTCGACATCCGAAGGCGAACTTGCACTCGGTAAGAACCCTCTGATCGGGTTCATGACCTGGGAAGGTTATAACTACGAGGACGCTGTACTGTTGAGTGAACGTCTGGTTATGGATGATGTTTATACCTCCATCCATATTGAAGAATATGAGGCAGAAGCCCGTGATACGAAGCTCGGACCGGAAGAAATCACAAGAGATGTTCCCGGTGTCGGCGACGAAGCGCTCAAGGATCTGGATGACAGAGGTATTATCCGTGTCGGCGCTGAGGTTCGTGCCGGAGATATTCTGGTCGGCAAGGTAACTCCCAAGGGAGAAACCGAGCTGACAGCTGAGGAGCGCCTGCTGCGTGCGATCTTCGGTGAAAAAGCGCGTGAGGTGCGTGATACCTCTCTGAAGGTACCTCACGGTGAATATGGTATTATCGTAGATGCCAAAGTATTTACAAGAGAGAATGGCGATGAACTGTCTCCCGGTGTAAATCAGGCGGTTCGTATCTATATCGCACAGAAGAGAAAGATCTCTGTCGGCGATAAGATGGCAGGCCGTCATGGTAATAAGGGTGTCGTTTCCCGTGTACTGCCTGTAGAAGATATGCCGTACCTGCCCAACGGTCGTCCGCTGGACATCGTACTGAATCCTCTGGGCGTACCTTCCCGTATGAATATCGGTCAGGTCCTTGAGATTCACCTCTCTCTGGCTGCAAAAGCCCTCGGCTTTAACGTAGCAACCCCGATCTTCAACGGCGCAAACGAAAAAGATATTCAGGATACCCTGGAACTGGCAAACGATTATGTAAACCTGGAATGGGATGAATTCAAAGAGAAGCATGGCGAAGAGCTGCTTCCTGAGGTTCTGGATTATCTGTATGAAAACCGCGATCACAGAAAGCTCTGGAAGGGCGTTCCGATCTCTAAGGAAGGTAAGGTAAGACTGCGGGATGGCCGTACCGGCGAAGAATTCGACAGCATGGTAACCATCGGTCACATGCATTACCTGAAGCTGCACCATCTGGTAGACGATAAGATCCATGCACGTTCTACCGGTCCTTACTCTCTGGTAACACAGCAGCCCCTGGGTGGTAAAGCTCAGTTTGGTGGCCAGCGTTTCGGTGAGATGGAGGTTTGGGCACTGGAAGCATACGGTGCATCCTACACCCTGCAGGAGATCCTGACTGTGAAGTCTGATGACGTAGTAGGACGTGTCAAGACCTACGAAGCGATCATCAAGGGCGACAACATCCCTGAACCCGGTATTCCGGAATCCTTCAAGGTACTGCTCAAAGAGCTGCAGTCCCTCGGCCTGGATGTCAGAGTGCTGCGGGAGGATAATACAGAAGTTGAGATCATGGAAACTGTCGATTACAGCGATACGGATTACCGCTATGAGATGGAAGGAGATTCCAAGGGCTACAACTACAACGAAGAAGAAAATCTGGGCAAGATGGGTTATCAGAAGCAGGAATTCGACTCCGAGAAACAGGAACTGGTGAACGCAGATGATGATTACACCGAAGATGCTGCAGACGACGGATTTGAGGAATCTTTTGACGAAGAGTAAGCCGAATCGAAGATATGTAAAGGAGTGCCAAGATGTCTGAAACAAAAAACGAAGTTTATCAGCCGATGACGTTTGATGCGATCAAGATCGGACTTGCGTCCCCGGAGAAGATTCGTGAGTGGTCCAGAGGCGAGGTAACAAAGCCTGAGACGATCAACTACAGAACACTCAAGCCCGAACGGGACGGTCTGTTCTGTGAGCGGATTTTCGGACCCAGCAAGGACTGGGAGTGCCACTGCGGCAAATATAAAAAGATCAGATATAAAGGCGTTGTCTGCGACCGCTGTGGTGTTGAAGTAACCAAGTCCAGCGTCCGCAGAGAGCGTATGGGACATATTGAACTGGCAGCGCCGGTTTCCCATATCTGGTATTTCAAGGGAATTCCGAGCCGGATGGGACTGATCCTGGATCTGTCCCCCCGTGTTCTGGAGAAGGTGCTTTACTTTGCTTCCTATATCGTACTGGACAAGGGCGACACCAATCTGGAATACAAGCAGGTTCTTTCCGAGAAAGAATACCAGGATGCAAGAGAAACCTGGGGCAACCGTTTCCGTGTCGGCATGGGTGCAGAATCCATTAAGGAGCTGCTGCAGGCCATCGATCTGGAAACTGAAGCGGTTGACCTGAAAAATGAACTGGTGGATGCAAGCGGACAGAAGCGTGCGAGAATCATCAAGCGTCTGGAAGTTGTAGAAGCGTTCCGTGAGTCCGGCAACCGCCCTGAATGGATGATTCTGGATGCCGTACCGGTAATCCCTCCGGATCTGCGCCCGATGGTACAGCTGGACGGCGGACGTTTTGCAACGTCTGACTTAAATGACCTGTACAGAAGAATCATCAACCGTAACAACCGTCTGAAGAGACTGCTGGAGCTGGGTGCTCCGGATATCATCGTCCGCAACGAAAAGAGAATGCTGCAGGAAGCGGTAGACGCTCTGATCGATAACGGCAGAAGAGGCCGTCCGGTAACCGGCCCCGGTAACCGTGCACTGAAATCACTGTCTGACATGCTGAAAGGTAAATCCGGTCGTTTCCGTCAGAACCTGTTAGGAAAGCGTGTTGACTATTCCGGACGTTCCGTTATCGTCGTTGGTCCCGAACTGAAAATTTATCAGTGCGGTCTTCCGAAGGAAATGGCAATCGAGCTGTTCAAGCCCTTTGTAATGAAGGAGTTGGTAAGCAGAGGCATTTCCCAGAACATCAAAAATGCGAAGAAGCTGGTAGAACGGCTGGATACGCAGGTTTGGGACGTTCTGGAAGATGTCATCAAAGAGCATCCGGTTATGCTGAACCGTGCACCTACACTGCACAGACTGGGTATCCAGGCATTTGAGCCGATCCTTGTAGAAGGTAAGGCGATCAAGCTGCATCCCCTTGTTTGTACCGCGTTCAACGCCGACTTCGATGGTGACCAGATGGCTGTACACCTTCCGCTTTCTCAGGAAGCACAGGCAGAGTGCCGTTTCATGCTGCTGTCTCCCAACAACCTGTTGAAGCCTTCCGATGGCGGACCGGTAGCCGTACCTTCCCAGGATATGGTCCTTGGTATTTATTATCTGACCCAGGAACGTCCCGGTTCTGTCGGCGAAGGAAAATACTTCAAGAGCGTAAACGAAGCCATTCTGGCTTATGAAAATAAAGCCTGCACCCTGCATTCCCGCATCCATGTCCGCATGAGCAAGGTCAATGCAGAGGGCGAGACCGTAACAGGATTCGTAGAATCCACACTGGGCAGATTTATCTTCAACGAGATCCTGCCTCAGGACCTGGGCTATGTAGACCGTACCCAGCCGGAAAACCTCTTAAAGCTGGAGGTTGACTTCCATGTTGGTAAGAAGCAGTTAAAGCAGATTCTGGAAAAAGTAATCAACACCCACGGCGCTTCCAAGACCGCAGAGGTTCTGGATGACGTTAAGGCAATCGGTTACAAGTATTCCACCAGAGCTGCGATGACCGTATCCATTTCCGATATGACTGTGCCTGCACAGAAGGCAGAGATGCTGGCTGAGGCTCAGAAAACTGTAGATAAGATCGGCAGAAACTTCCGTCGTGGTCTGATCACAGAAGAAGAGCGTTACCGTGCCGTTGTCGAGACCTGGCAGGAAACCGATAAAGAGCTGACCGACGTACTGTTAAAGGGTCTGGATAAATACAACAACATCTTCATGATGGCGGACTCCGGTGCCCGTGGTTCCAACCAGCAGATCAAACAGCTGGCAGGTATGCGTGGTCTGATGGCGGATACAACCGGTCGTACGATCGAACTGCCCATCAAGTCCAACTTCCGTGAAGGTCTGGACGTACTGGAATACTTCATGTCTGCCCATGGCGCACGAAAAGGTATGTCCGATACCGCTCTGCGTACTGCGGACTCCGGTTATCTGACCCGTCGAATGGTAGACGTATCCCAGGAGCTGATCATCCGTGAGATCGATTGTGCAGAAGGTAAGGATAAGATTCCGGGCATGTCTGTAAAAGCGTTCATGGACGGCAAGGAAACCATCGAAGGCTTAAAAGACAGAATTACAGGACGTTATTCCTGTGAAGACATTTATGATAAGGACGGCGAGCTGATCGTCGGTGCAAACCACATGATCACACCCGGCCGTGCAAAACGGATTATGGAAACAGGTGTCAATAAGAAGGGCGAGCCTGTGGAGGAAGTGAAGATCCGTACCATCCTGACCTGCCGTTCCAAGAGCGGTATCTGTGCAAAGTGCTACGGCGCGAACATGGCGACCGGCGAAGCGGTACAGGTTGGTGAAGCAGTTGGTATTATCGCAGCGCAGTCTATCGGTGAGCCCGGTACACAGCTGACGATGCGTACCTTCCACTCCGGCGGTGTCGCTGGTGACGATATCACACAGGGTCTTCCCCGTGTCGAGGAGCTTTTCGAAGCAAGAAAGCCGAAGGGTCTTGCGATTATCGCAGAGTTCGGCGGAACTGCTGTTATTAAGGATACCAAGAAGAAGCGGGAAATTATCATTACCAATAAGGAAACCGGCGAGAGCAAGACTTACCTGATCCCTTACGGTTCCCGTATCAAGGTTGTTGACGGTCAGGAATTAGAGGCCGGCGATGAGCTGACAGAGGGTTCTGTAAACCCGCACGATCTGTTAAAGATCAAGGGCATCCGCGCCGTTCAGGATTACATGCTCCGTGAAGTACAGCGTGTATACCGTCTGCAGGGTGTAGATATCTGTGATAAGCATATCGAGGTTATCGTTCGTCAGATGCTGAAGAAGATCCGCATCGAGGAAAGCGGCGATACCGAATATCTGCCCGGCACAATGGTTGACGTTCTGGATTACGAGGACTTAAACGAAGAGCTGATCGCAGCCGGCAAGAAGCCTGCTGAGGGCAAACAGGTAATGCTCGGTATTACCAAGGCTGCTCTGGCAACCAACTCCTTCCTGTCTGCCGCATCCTTCCAGGAAACCACGAAGGTTCTGACGGAAGCAGCGATCAAGGGTAAGGCTGATCCACTGATCGGTCTGAAGGAAAACGTTATTATCGGTAAGCTGATTCCTGCTGGTACCGGTATGAAACGTTACCGCAATGTCAAGTTAAACACGGATGCGATGATTGCCGCTGAGGAAGCAGAGCGCGCAGCCAGAGCAGAAGAGGAAGCGAGACTTGCTGCAGAAGCTACAGCAGCGGAAAAGAAATCCAAAGAGGATGACGAGCTGCTGGAAGAAACCACTGACGAAGATGTAACCGATGAAGAACTTCCCGAAGAGGAAGCGATTCTGGACGAGGACATCGACGAAGAACTGGACGAGGAAGCCGAAGCAGAAGAAAACGGCGAGGAGTAATCTGACCCGGGTGTTCCATTCAACAATAAAAAGTACACCTTGCAAAAATGCCGGTGTCGTACACAATAGAATGCGCGCTCCGCGAACCTTCTATTGTTACAAATGAAGAAACAGAGCAGGCGGATGTTCCTCAAAATGAGCATCCGCCTGTTTTGTGCGTCTGATGGTGTGTTTGTGCTTACCCTTCAGCAAATCCGGAAAGCGATTTTTCCTGCCGTTTCTTTGCCGGAAAATCCCGCAAAAAAGTAGAAAAACCGCTTGACACGGCAATTAAAAGCACTTATACTAGGAGAGCATGCATTGGGAGAGGATTTTATTTTGATGCGCGAAAATTGCTGTAAAACAGCGGTTTTATCCTGATAGAACCGCAGGTTGAGTGTAGCTTGTCCCTGACATAGTTACGCATAGCTTCGCATGAAAGAAAACCTTTGCTATGTATGAATAAGACCGGAGAACCGGTCAAGAATAGAGCAAGAGAGAAAAATCGCAGGAGGTGAAACAGAATGCCAACATTTAACCAGTTAGTAAGAAAAGGACGTCAGACATCTGTAAAGAAGTCTACAGCACCGGCTCTGCAGAGAGGTTACAACTCCCTTCACAAGAAGGCAACCGATACCTCTTCCCCGCAGAAGAGAGGCGTGTGCACAGCTGTTAAGACAGCGACTCCTAAAAAGCCTAACTCCGCTCTTAGAAAGATCGCCAGAGTACGTCTTTCCAACGGAATCGAAGTAACCAGCTACATTCCCGGTGAAGGCCACAATCTGCAGGAGCACTCCGTTGTTCTGATCAGAGGCGGACGTGTTAAGGACTTACCTGGTACCAGATACCACATCATCAGAGGTACCCTGGATACCGCAGGCGTTGCAAACAGACGTCAGGCAAGATCCAAATACGGCGCTAAGAGACCTAAAGCCGCTAAGAAATAATCCGCGGTAGCTGGAAGTACCACAAACGGAAACTAATTTTAAGTGTTGGAATTCTTATGCAGAGAAATCTGCAGTTCGCTTACGCGATGAGATAGACCGCACGAACACATTAGATGACACATGTGAGTACCGATGAATTAATTGAGATGATTAAGGAGGGAAGAAACGTGCCACGTAAAGGACATATTCAGAAAAGAGACGTATTAGCAGATCCTTTATACAACGACAAGGTTGTAACCAAGCTGATCAATAACATCATGCTGGATGGTAAGAGAGGCGTTGCACAGAAGATTGTATACGGCGCATTTGCAAGAGTAGAAGAAAAAGCCGGCAAACCGGCTCTGGAAGTATTTGAAGAGGCAATGAACAACATCATGCCTGTTCTGGAAGTCAAAGCAAGACGTATCGGCGGCGCAACCTATCAGGTGCCGATCGAAGTCAGAGCTGACAGACGTCAGGCTCTTGGTCTTCGCTGGCTGACCATGTTCTCCCGCAAAAGAGGCGAGAAGACCATGGAAGAGAGACTGGCTAACGAGATCCTGGATGCATCGAACAATACCGGTGCTTCCGTGAAGAGAAAAGAAGACGTTCATAAGATGGCTGAAGCGAACAAGGCATTCTCTCATTACAGATTCTAATCGAATCTGTAATGCAGAAGAGCGTTGCAGTTGCTTCTGGCTGATTCAATTAGGAGGAAAAACCTTTGGCTGGAAGAGAATATCCCTTAGAGAGAACCAGAAATATCGGTATTATGGCTCACATCGATGCTGGTAAAACTACCACCACCGAGCGTATCCTGTATTATACCGGTGTTAACTATAAAATTGGTGATACTCATGAAGGTACTGCAACCATGGACTGGATGGCTCAGGAGCAGGAGAGAGGTATTACAATTACTTCTGCTGCTACCACCTGTCACTGGACCTTGCAGGAAAATTGCAAAGCAAAGCCCGGCGCAGAAGAGTGTCGTATCAATATCATTGATACCCCTGGACACGTTGACTTCACAGTAGAAGTTGAGCGTTCCCTGCGTGTACTGGACGGCGCTGTCGGCGTGTTCTGTGCAAAGGGCGGTGTAGAACCTCAGTCTGAGAACGTATGGCGTCAGGCTGATACCTACAATGTACCCCGTATGGCATTCATCAATAAGATGGATATCCTGGGTGCAAACTTTTATGGCGCAGTAGAGCAGATCAAAACCCGTCTGGGCAAGAACGCAATCTGTGTTCAGCTGCCCATCGGTAAAGAAGAAGACTTTAAAGGTCTGATCGATCTGTTCGAAATGAAAGCCTACATCTACAATGACGATAAGGGCGATGATATTTCTATCGTTGATATCCCGGAAGATATGAAGGATGAAGCTGAGCTGTATCGTTCTGAGATGGTAGAGAAGATCTGCGAGCTGGATGACGATCTGATGATGGCTTATCTGGAAGGTGAGGAGCCCTCTGTTGACGAGCTGAAAGCAGCTCTGAGAAAAGGCACCTGCGAATGTACCGCTGTTCCGGTATGCTGCGGAAGCGCATACAAGAACAAGGGCGTACAGAAGCTTCTGGATGCAATCGTAGAGTATATGCCTTCTCCTCTTGATATCCCTCCGATTAAAGGTGTGGATCTGGAAGGCAACGAGGTTGTCAGACATTCTTCTGATGATGAGCCGTTTTCTGCTCTGGCATTCAAGATCATGACAGACCCCTTCGTAGGTAAGCTTGCTTACTTCCGTGTGTATTCCGGTACTATGAACGCTGGTTCTTATGTGCTGAATGCAACAAAAGATAAAAAGGAACGTGTTGGACGTATCCTGCAGATGCATGCAAACAAGAGAATGGAGCTGGAAAAGGTTTATTCCGGTGATATCGCTGCTGCAGTAGGCTTCAAGTTTACTACAACCGGTGATACCATCTGTGATGAGCAGCATCCGGTAATCCTGGAGTCCATGGAATTCCCTGAACCCGTTATTGAGCTGGCAATCGAGCCTAAGACCAAAGCAGGTCAGGATAAGATGGGCATTGCTCTTGCAAAGCTTGCAGAAGAAGATCCTACCTTCCGTCAGCATACCGATCAGGAGACAGGCCAGACCATCATCGCCGGCATGGGCGAGCTGCATCTGGAGATCATCGTAGACCGTCTGCTGCGTGAATTCAAGGTAGAGGCTAATGTAGGTGCTCCTCAGGTTGCTTACAAAGAGACCTTCACCAAGGCCGTTGATGTGGACAGCAAGTATGCGAAGCAGTCCGGTGGTCGTGGTCAGTATGGTCACTGTAAAGTTAAGTTCGAGCCTATGGATCCTAACGGCGAGGAAACCTTCAAGTTCGAGTCCACCGTTGTCGGCGGCGCGATCCCGAAGGAATATATCCCTGCTGTAGGCGAAGGTATCGAAGAGGCTACAAAGGCTGGTATTCTGGGCGGCTTCCCGGTTCTGGGTGTACATGCAAATGTATACGACGGTTCCTACCATGAAGTCGACTCCTCTGAAATGGCATTCCACATCGCTGGTTCCCTTGCATTCAAGGAAGCTATGCAGAAGGGTAATCCGGTTCTGCTGGAGCCTATCATGAAGGTTGAAGTAACCATGCCTGAAGAATACATGGGTGATGTAATCGGAGATATCAACTCCCGCCGCGGACGTATCGAAGGTATGGACGATATCGGCGGCGGCAAGATGGTAAAAGCTTATGTACCGCTTGCTGAAATGTTCGGTTACTCCACAGACCTGCGTTCCAAGACTCAGGGTCGTGGCAACTACTCCATGTTCTTCGAAAAGTACGAACAGGTTCCGAAGAACGTGCAGGAAAAGGTACTGGCAGCAAAAGCAAAATAATCTGATTTGCTGTTGCAGTTCACTCGTATCTTCCCGGGTACAGGTTTCATGTCCGCATGAGAAACTGTGCAGAGGAAGAAGTTTACACCGCGAAATTGTACTTGAAAATCCAGCTATTATCGAATATAATCAATAATAGCTGGTTCAAATTAAAACTAACTCACTGAATTAAGGAGGATTACAAGAAATGGCTAAAGCTAAATTTGAAAGAACAAAGCCCCATTGTAACATTGGTACCATCGGCCACGTTGACCATGGTAAAACAACTCTGACTGCTGCTATTACTAAGGTTCTTCATGAGAGACTGGGCACTGGCGAAACAGTTGCTTTCGATAATATCGATAAGGCTCCCGAAGAAAGAGAACGTGGTATCACCATTTCTACCGCTCACGTTGAATACGAGACCGAGAAGAGACATTACGCACACGTTGACTGCCCTGGACATGCTGACTACGTTAAGAACATGATCACTGGTGCAGCTCAGATGGACGGCGCTATCCTGGTTGTAGCTGCAACTGATGGTGTTATGGCTCAGACCAAAGAGCACATCCTGCTGTCCCGTCAGGTAGGCGTTCCTTACATTGTTGTTTTCCTGAACAAGTGCGATATGGTAGACGACGAGGAACTGCTTGAGCTGGTTGAGATGGAAGTTACCGAGCAGCTGGAAGAGTACGATTTCCATGACTGCCCGATCATCAGAGGTTCTGCTCTGAAGGCTCTGGAAGATCCTAACAGCGAGTGGGGCGACAAGATCCTTGAGCTGATGCACACTGTTGACGAGTACATTCCGGATCCTAAGCGTGACACCGACAAGCCTTTCCTGATGCCTGTCGAGGACGTATTCACCATCACAGGTCGTGGTACTGTTGCTACTGGCCGTGTTGAGAGAGGCGTTCTGCATCTGAATGATGAAGTAGAAATCGTTGGTATCAAAGAAGAGACCAAGAAGACTGTTGTAACCGGTATCGAAATGTTCCGTAAGATGCTGGATGAGGCACAGGCTGGTGATAACATCGGCGCTCTGCTGCGTGGTATCCAGAGAACTGAAATCGAAAGAGGACAGGTTCTGGCAAAACCCGGCACTGTTACCTGCCACCACAAATTCACCGCTCAGGTTTACGTTCTGACCAAGGATGAAGGCGGCCGTCATACACCTTTCTTCAACAACTACAGACCTCAGTTCTACTTCCGTACAACTGACGTTACCGGCGTTTGCGAACTGCCTGCTGGCACAGAGATGTGCATGCCTGGTGATAACGTAGAGATGACCATCGAACTGATCCATCCCGTAGCTATGGAGCAGGGTCTTACCTTCGCTATCCGTGAAGGCGGCAGAACCGTTGGTTCCGGCCGTGTAGTTTCCATCATCGAGTAATTCGAACATAGGAAATTCAATTTTAAATATTGTGCTCAAGCGTAAGATGCCCGTAGAACTTCGGTTCTACGGGTTTTTCTGTTCCACAGTTCACTTGAAACCTTCTATTGTCATGAATCGCATCTTCAATGCTTTCCACTGCTTTGCAGCTCTTTTTACTCATAAAATGGCGCGTGAATTTCCAACACCGCATATTGACGTGCCTATTTGCAGGGTGGTATAATTTGTTACATATGGATTGATATCGCAAAAGGAGATGTGAGAATACAGATGCAGGGAAGAACACACAACTGCGGCCAGCTCAGACTGGAAAACGCAGGAGAAAAAGTAACTCTGGTCGGATGGTTTGAGAACATCCGTAAGGTGAGCAAAAATCTCGGATTTGTTATCCTGAGAGATTTTTATGGAACGACACAGATCGTCGTTGAAACAGAAGATCTGATGGAGCAGTTTTCTGCAATCAATACAGAGTCTACCATTGAAGTAACAGGAACCGTGCGAGAGCGCAGCTCGAAGAACCCGAAGCTGGCAACCGGGGATATTGAAGTAGTTCCCGAAACCGTTAAGGTACTGGGCAAGTGCCAGTATCAGGAGCTTCCGTTCCAGATTAACCGTTCGAAAGAAGCAGATGAAAATACAAGACTGAAATACCGTTATTTGGATCTCAGAAATCCGGAGGTAAAATCCAAGATCGTATTGAGAAGCAAGATTGTAGCAGATCTTCGTTCCGCAATGGTTGCCCATGATTTCATGGAAATTACAACGCCGATCCTGACCTGCTCTTCTCCGGAGGGTGCAAGAGACTATCTGGTTCCTGCCAGAAAGCATCCGGGTAAGTTTTACGCGCTGCCTCAGGCTCCGCAGCAGTTCAAGCAGCTGCTGATGGCTTCTGGCTTTGACCGTTATTTCCAGATTGCTCCCTGTTTCAGAGACGAGGATGCGAGAGCAGACCGTTCTCCGGGTGAATTCTATCAGCTGGATATGGAAATGGCATTTGCCAATCAGGAAGATGTCTTTGCTGTTCTGGAAGACGTTCTTCCTCCGATTTTTGCAAAGTATGGTATTTATCATGAAGCCTCTACCGCTCCCTTCAAACGGATTCCCTACAGAGAGGCCATGGAGAAATACGGCTCTGATAAGCCAGATCTGAGAATCAGCCTGCTAGTTCAGGATGCGACAGAAGCTCTGGCAGACTGCGGCTTTGAACCCTTTGCAGGCAAAACGGTAAAGGCTGTCGTAGCGCCTGATTTCAAGGGTACCAGAAAGCAGATCGATAAGATGTGCGCAGAAGTAGAAGTGATCAGCGGTCAGAAGGCATACTGGTTTAAGATGGATGAAAACGGTGAGCTGGCTGGCGGTATTGCGAAGTTCTTGCAGGAAAAGAAGGACGCTGTTATAGAAGCTCTCGGCTTAAAGAATGGTGACTTTGTAGCACTGAGTGCAGGTACCCTGGGCGCAGCACAGAAGACTGCAGGTGTTATTCGCAAGCTGGTTGGCACATCCTTCGATGGCTATATGAAAAAAGAATGCTATGAGTTCTGTTGGGTTGTTGATTTCCCGATGTACGAAATCGGCGAAGAGTCCGGCGAACTGGAATTTTGCCACAATCCTTTCTCCATGCCTCAGGGCGGCGTAGAAGCGCTGGAGAATCAGGATCCGCTGGAGATTCTGGCATATCAGTACGATCTGGTCTGCAACGGAATTGAGTTGTCTTCCGGTGCGGTGCGTAACCACGATCCTGAGATCATGGTAAAAGCGTTCGAGCTGGTTGGACTGGGCGAAGAAGATGTGAAAGCGAAATTCCCTGCTATGTACAATGCATTTTGCTACGGCGCACCGCCGCACGCAGGGATTGCTCCCGGCGTAGACCGTATGGTTATGCTGATTGCAGGTGAAGACAGCATCCGCGAGATTATTCCGTTCCCGATGAACAAGAATGCTCAGGACGTTATGATGGGCGCTCCTGCAGAGGTAGACGAGAAGCAGCTGAGAGAGGTTCATATCAAGATCAGCGCTCCGGAGAAGCAGTAAGTAAGAAAACAATAGAATGCACGCTCTGCGAGCATTCTATTGTCATGAATAAAAACGTGCGGAACACTTTCAGATCGAAGGTGTTTCGCACGTTTTGTTGTTTCGGACAATAGAATATTTGCAGAGCATGCATCATTCTATTGTACGAGAAAATAGAATATTCGCAGGGATTGGGATCAGCCGTAGCTGATAACAACCTTATGCCTGCGTGCCAAAGCAATGCGGAAGCAGCAAAACTCTGAAATGGCACAGAGTTTATCGGCAAGGCTGATTAACCATGCCTCCCGGCTTTCGGGAAGAGGTCCAAGCGGAAACATGTGGGACAGGATCGCCTGTCGCTCTTTGTCGGAAATCAGGAAATGCCTTTCGCTGGTGCTGGCGGCCACTCTGGGATGATAGTAGGCCTGTATTTCCCCTTTGGGAAGCTTATCTTTGAAATCGTAAACACAGAAGTCATGAAGAAGTCCGGCCCGGGCAGCTGTTTGGGCATCCCATCCGAGCTTTCTGGCAATGAGCCAGGAGATATAAGAAACGTTCAGACTGTGCATGAAGCGGGTTGTCTGAAAATGCTGCTTATACCGTTGAAGCTTTTTGAATTCGGGATTGTCCAGAATGCTCTGCACCAGACCGCGGTACTCGGCGCTGATATCATCCGCGACTGTAATCTCCATCGGCTGTCACATCCTTTCCGGCGGGAACGAGTACGGATTTTCCGTGGTTTAAAAAGCGGAGAACCGTTGTTCCTCCTGCTTTTAAGTATACTGCACCGGGAGTGAAAAACAAGTGGAAAAGACTGGATTTCACGAAGATTTCATAAACGGTGCGGGGAAAACTGTAACTGCTGAAATTTTCTTTTACATGGAATCAGAGCCTTACGACAAGCAGATTTTGTACTTGCCGAAAGGCTCTGAGGAAATTTTAATATTTCATAGAAATATTCTGACTGACGAGCCCGTGCCACACCACGCTGCCGGAAGAAAGCGTTGCGGGAACGTCGATCAGGCGCTGATTTTCGGAGCCGCGGAATGCAAGGCTGATGTTTTTCTGAGCCTCGATAAATTCCCCATCAACGAGGACATCGAGCAGGGAAAGCATCTCATCTGTGCATTCGCACCGAGCGCGGCTTTCGGACAAAAGATCTGATTCCAGGGTGTAGCCGGTATAGCACCAGATTGTTTTACCGGGATACTGCGCACGGACTTTTTTCAGGAAAGGGACAAGCGCCCGCTGATTATCCGGTTCAAACGGTTCTCCGCCCAGCAGGGACAGTCCGTCGATATAATTTGGAGAAAGCAGCGTAAGCAGTTTGCTTTGCGCTTGTTCATCGAATGGGGAGCCGTAGGAAAAGCTCCAGGTTTCCGGGTTGAAACAGTTATGGCAGTGATGAGTGCAGCCGGAGACGAAAAGGGAAACCCGTACGCCCTCTCCGTTTGCAATATCACAGTTTTTGATTGTACCGTAGTTCATTATAGATGAAGCACCCTCTCTTTAATTTCCTGCGTCCGTCCCTGATTCCAGAACTGAGTGCCAATATAGCCGCAGGTACGCCTTGCGACGTTTAATTTGTTCTGATCGGTGCAGCCGCATTTCGGACATTTCCAAATGAGCTTTTTGTGTTCATCCTCAACGATCTGAATTTCGCCGGTATAACCGCATTCCTGGCAATAGTCGCTCTTGGTGTTTAACTCTGCGTACATGATGTTGTCGTAGATAAAGCGCATGACCTGAATGACAGCCGGGATGTTGTCCTGCATGTCGGGAACCTCCACATAGCTGATCGCTCCGCCGGTGGAAAGCGCCTGGAACTGGGACTCGAATTTCAGTTTGGAAAAAGCGTCGATTGGCTCGGTAACGTGCACATGGTAGCTGTTGGTGATATAGTTCTTGTCCGTTATGCCGTCGATGATGCCGAAACGCTTCTGCAGGCATTTGGCGAACTTGTAGGTTGTACTTTCGATCGGAGAACCGTAAATGGAGAACGCGATATTGGTTTCCTGTTTCCATTTGTTGCAGGCATCGTTCATGTGCTGCATGACTTCCAGTGCGAACGGGGTCGCTTCCGGATCGGTGTGGGATTTGCCGGTCATGTATTTGACACATTCGTACAGACCAGCATAGCCAAGGGAAATCGTGGAGTAGCCGCCGTAGAGCAGCTTGTCGATCGTTTCGCCTTTTTTGAGACGGGCAAGAGCACCGTACTGCCAGAGGATCGGGGCAGCGTCAGATAACGTACCCTCTAAACGCTTATGGCGAAGCATCAGGGCGCGATAGCACAAATCAAGACGCTCGTCGAAAATTTCCCAGAATTTCTTGAAATCCCCGCCGGAGGAAAGTGCGACGTCAGGTAGGTTGATGGTTACGACGCCCTGGTTGAAGCGGCCGTAGAATTTGTAATTGCCGTTTTCATCCTTCCAGGGACTCAGGCAGCTGCGGCAGCCCATAACGGGGAAGCAGTTGCCTTCTTTTAATTCTTTCATTTTCTTTTCAGAAATATAATCAGGAACCAGACGCCTTGCGGTGCATTTTGCTGCGAGCTGTGTCAGGTAGAAGTATTCGGAATCCTCTTCCACGTTGTCGTCTTCGAGCACATAGATCAGCTTGGGGAACGCGGGAGTAATCCATACGCCTGCTTCGTTCTTGACGCCCTGATAGCGCTGTTTTAAGGTTTCTTCGATAATCAGTGCGAGATCCTTTTTTTCCTGCGCATTTTTTGCCTCATTCAGATACATGAAGACCGTCAAAAACGGTGCCTGGCCGTTTGTGGTCATCAGGGTGATGATCTGGTACTGAATGGTCTGTACGCCCTTGGTGATCTCACGGTGCAGACGGGTTTCCACGATATCGTTGAGCTGTTCGGGAGTCGCCTGGGTGTTGAGAATTTTCATTTCTTCGGCAACCTCGGTGCGGATCTTTTCCCGGGAAACCTGTACGAAAGGCGCGAGGTGTGCGAGAGAAATACTCTGTCCGCCGTACTGGTTGCTTGCCACCTGCGCGATGATCTGGGTCGCGATGTTGCAGGCTGTGGAAAAGCTGTGGGGCTTTTCAATTTTGGTTTCGCTGATGACGGTGCCGTTCTGCAGCATATCCTCGAGGTTTACGAGGTCGCAGTTGTGCATGTGCTGTGCGAAGTAGTCGGAATCGTGGAAGTGGATCAGTCCCTTCTGGTCAGCCTCTACGATGTCGGAAGGCAGTAAAAGGCGCTGGGTTAAGTCTCGGCTGACCTCGCCTGCCATGTAGTCACGCTGTACGCTGTTGACCGTAGGGTTTTTGTTGGAATTTTCCTGTTTGGCCTCTTCGTTGTTGCATTCGATCAACGAAAGGATCCGGGTATCCGTGGTGTTGGATTTGCGGATCAGAGAGCGCTGATAGCGGTACTGGACATAGTGCTTCGCGAGGTCGAAAGCGCCGGTTGCCATGATCTGGTTTTCTACCATATCCTGTACTTCTTCTACGGATACAGCGCGTCCGATCTTGTTGCATTTATATTCGACGTAGTCTGCAATATCGTGAATCTGTTCCGGAGAAAGTCTGGTTCCTTCCTCAGAGTTGTTGGCCTTTGTGATGGCCGCCACAATTTTTTCGGAATCGAAAGTGGCTTCAGAGCCGTTCCTCTTGATGATTTTCATAGTCTACCTCTCCTTTTTCGTGCAAAAATCTCGGAAAACGGAGTAAATGACAGTTTCTCGAGATTTAACATAAAATCTGACATGCTCCGGCAGTGTTCTTCTACTGTGGAGTGCAAGCATTATTATATAACCGAAGTCCTGATAAAATAGTTGCACAAGCAACAAATATAGGATATAATACAAAATATAGTGGTTTGCACAAAAATAGACTACATGATGGTGTGAAAATATGGAACAATTTATTGGCTTTTGGGACTTGACAAAAGAACAGCAGGAGCGTTTGGCAGCGGACGGGATGTTGAATATCCGGACGTTTGGAAAGCGCCAGGTGCTGATGAATCAGGACGACGACGCGGACAATGTGGGCGTTATGCTGAGCGGAACCGCCTTTTTGGAGAGTATGAATCAGGAGGGACAGCGACGGATTCTGGATTATTATGAGCCGAAGGAGAGTTTTACACGGAAATGCTTTCCGGATGTGGAGGGCGTATGCTACGTCATTTCGCGTTCCAGCTGCCAGGTCGCTTTTTTGAACGACAGAAAGCTGTCGTCGGCTTATAAAAAATATGAAAAGCGCGGGCAGCTTCTGGAGGAAATTCTGATGGGAACCCAGAAACGTGCGCTGATGCACGCGGATGTGCTGGGGCAGAAGACGCTGCGGCAGAAGCTGATGACGTATTTTCAGTTTTTGAACCACCAGAAGGGCAGAGATGGTTTTTCTTTACCGTTTTCCTATACGGACTGTGCGGACTATCTGTTTGTGGATCGCAGCGCGATGATGCGCGAACTGGGACGGATGAAGGAGGAAGGACTGATTCGGACGGAAGGGAAGAAAATCTGGCTGGAGGAGAAAAAACTGCGGTGAAGATATCAGGGAGAAGGGAAGATAAAAAAACAACAGCTATTATTGGTAGAATTCGCAAAGACGTGGGGGATTATTGGGGCTTTGCTGTCGTGTTTGTTTTGTACGATATTGCAGCGCATGCGATGTTTCATGCGTTCTGTCCCTCCGTGTTTTTATTTGGTCTGCCCTGTCCCGGCTGTGGGATGACGCGGGCGGTATTCTTTTTTATCACAGGGCAGTTTCAGAGGGGAATGCAGATGAATCCGCTGGGGCTTCTGTGGATTCTATGGGCTGCTTATCTGGTGGTTATGCGGTATGGGTTTGGGAAAAAAGCGAAAGGGCTGATGAAGGCTGCAGGCGTGATTGTAGTGCTGATGGTCGCAGTCTATTTGTATCGAATGTATTGCTTCTTCCCCGGAGAGCCGCCGATTAGCTACACATCGGGCAGTCTGGCGGAGCGGCTTATTCCGGGGTATCGGAAGTGGATTCTGGGATTGGTTCGAATGCTGCAGGGGTGAGAGACGCTGCGTTACTCATGACAATAGAATGCTCGCAGAGCGTGCATTCTATTGTTTGCTCCAGCGTCCGGACGCGCCGCAGGGCAGCACCAGTCCGTTGTCTGTAACGGGCAGTCCGATTTCGGATGCTTCGGTGTGTCCGCCGAATTTCGGCGTAATGGCAGTCTGCATCATATAGTTTAAAACAGCAGGCTGTAGACCGGTTGTATAGGAGTTGATCAGGAAAAAGAGCGGGTCATCGGACAGAATCTGAGTCGTCAGTTCGATGAAGGGATAGATGCTCTCTTCAATTTTCCAGATTTCGCCTTTAGGACCTCTGCCGTAGGAGGGAGGATCCATGATGATGCCGTCATAGTGGTTGCCGCGGCGGATTTCACGTTCGACAAATTTTACACAGTCATCTACGAGCCAGCGGATCGGAGCATCGGAAAGACCGGAAGCCGCTGCGTTTTCTTTTGCCCAGGTAACCATGCCCTTGGAAGCGTCCACATGGGTGACTGCCGCGCCTGCCTTCGCTGCGGACAGGGTAGCGCCGCCGGTGTAGGCGAACAGATTCAGCACTTTAACCGGGCGACCAGCGTTGGCAATCAGGTTGCCAAACCAGTCCCAGTTTGTTGCCTGTTCCGGAAACAGACCGGTATGTTTGAAGCTAAACGGCTTTAAACGGAAGGTCAGTTCGCGGTAATGGATGCTCCATTCCTCGGGCAGATTGAAAAATTCCCATTCGCCGCCGCCTTTGGAGCTGCGATGATAATGGCCGTTTTTCTTTTTCCAGCCGGGATTTTTGCGGGGGGTATTCCAGATGACCTGCGGATCGGGACGCACGAGAAGATAATCTCCCCAGCGTTCCAGCTTTTCTCCGCTGGAGGTATCCAGCACTTCATAATCTTTCCATTGATCTGCGATCCACATATTTTCCTCTCATTTCTGCGCACGCCTTTTGCGCATGTCGAGTTTGTGTCAAGTGCGCACAGACACAAATCTCGCGATTGAAAAATTTTATTTTTCAATCTTTATTCTTCATTTTGTAAGTAATATAGTTACAGGAATTATCTGCAAGGTATCCGGGCAAAACTGCATTTGCGCGTGTATACACAGGATAATAATACGAGATTATCATACAGGAAGTACGCCCAAAAAGCAATCATTCTATTGCTGGAGCGTTGCGATGAAAAAAATCGTTACTGTTCACTCACTTAAAATTTCCACATCCGGCATAAATTCAGAAATTCCTCTGCGGAGGACGAAAGGTATTTGTTGCGGTGCCGGATCAGGTATAGGCTGCGGGTCAGGATGTCGGGCGGAAGCGGAAGGGAGACAAGATCTCCGGATTTCAGTGCATCCCGGACGAGAAGCTCCGGTAAAATTGCGATGCCGAGACCGTTTTGGGCGGCGCGGATGAGGGCGAGGGTGCTGACGCTTTCCCAGACGGGCGTGATCTGGATACCGGCGGATAAAAAGAGACTTTCGACGATTTCCCTGCCGGCACTGCCCGGTTCGCGTAAAAGGAGGGGGCAGGAAGCAGCGTCGGCGAGGGTGACCGTCCGGTTGGCGGCAAGCGGATGGCCGGGAGCTGCGACCATGCAGAGCGTATCGGCAGAAAAGACCTCTGAAATGATTTCCGGGTGAGTGACAGTGCCTTCGACCAGGGCAAAATCCAGCTGATTGTCGACGACTGCCTGCTCGATTGTGCCGGTATTTTTGATCGTTACATAGATTTTGATTTCCGGGTGCTGCTCCTGATAGGTTTTGACAAGGGAGGGGAGCAGGCAGGTGCCGAGAGTGATGCTGGAGCCAATATGGAGCGGGGCATTTGCATCCCAGGCGGGAATTTTGTTTTCCATTTCTGAAAAAAGTGACACGATATGGAGTGCATATTCATAGAAGCGATGCCCGTTCTCCGTCGGGTAAATCCGTCGGGAGAGGCGGTCGAACAGGCGGATATGATAATATTCCTCCAGCTCCTTGATCGCCAGACTGACGGACGGTTGAGCCAGATGCAGTCTGTTCGATGCGAGGGTGATGCTTTTTTGCTGATATACGGCGACAAAAATTTTCATATGACGCAGAGTCATGGCGGTTCCTCCAAGGTGATCGGGTGAAAAATAAGTGTGATCGCTTATTTTCACGCAGTTATTTGTACCGAAGGTGTCAAAAGGCTGCTCCTGCACAGCTTATGTAATAAAAATATTATATATTTTATACTATAATACTATTTTACTTATATTACAAGAAAAGGTATGATAAGAACGATTACAAGAGGCTGTACGATGTTAGAAACAAACAGAAGCAGCGGGCATGCGAAAAAGCGTGCGCAGAAATGAGAGGAAAGCATGAAGGAGAAATGGACGAAGATCCGAAAAGTATTTTTTTCCACGCTGTATTTAAGCACGTTTACGTTCGGCGGCGGATACGTCATCGTCACGCTGATGAAAAAGAAATTTGTAGATGAGCTGCACTGGATCGATGAAGAGGAAATGCTCGATCTGGTGGCGATTGCGCAGTCTGCGCCGGGAGCGATTGCGGTAAACGGTGCAATCGTCGTAGGTTACAAGCTGGCGGGCATCGCAGGGGCACTCGCAGCGATCATCGGAACGATTATTCCGCCGTTTGTGATTTTGTCGGTGATCTTTTATTTTTATGCGGCATTTTCTTCTAATTATATTGTAAAAACGGTGCTGGACGGCATGCAGGCGGGCGTCGGCGCGGTCATTGCGTCGGTTGTCTATGACATGGGCAGCGGCATCGTGGAAGGAAAGCAAAAATCATCCCTCGCAATTATGGCGGCAGCGTTCCTTGCGGTCTGCATTTTTAATGTCAACGTGGTCTATGTCGTGATCTTCTGCATCGTGCTCGGAGTGGTACGGACCCTGATCCGGAAGAGAAAGGAGAAAAAGAGATGATTTACTGGCAGCTTTTTCTGAGCTTTTTGCAGATCGGCATGTTCAGCTTCGGCGGCGGCTATGCAGCGCTTCCGCTGATTCAGGAGCAGGTAGTGACGCAGCATGAGTGGCTGTCGAGATCGGAATTTACCGACCTGATTACAATTTCCCAGATGACGCCCGGACCGATTGCAGTCAATTCCGCGACGTTTGTCGGCATCCGGCTGGCAGGCTTTTTGGGAGCGCTGGCGGCGACATTTGGCTGTATTTTGCCCTCGTGCATCCTGGTAACGGTGCTGTCCTATCTTTATTTAAAATACCGTAAAATGAGCATGCTGCAGGGCGCGCTGGAAACGCTGCGTCCGGCAGTTGTGTCGATGATCGCTGCGGCAGGCGTATCGATCCTGATCACTGCGTTCTGGAACGACGCGGTGAGCTTTATGTCGACGAAGTGGGATTCGATCGTGATTTTTGTTGTCGCAGTATGGCTGTTAAAAAAGAAAAACTGGAATCCGATTCTTGTGATGGTGCTGAGCGGTTTTGCAAAGCTGGCAGTGCAGGGTGTGCTTGCGCTGGTTGGCATAGTATGATAAGGTAGGAATAGAACAAAGCATCCGGATGCGCGCAGGCGGAGGCACAGTAAAATGTCGTTCAAAGTGCGCAGCCAACAATAGAATGCACGCTCTGCGAGCATTCTATTGTCATGAATAAACGCCGTCGGTCTAGGAACGCGGCAGAAAAGAGGGACGTATGGAGTATCGTGTAAAAACAATATTTAATAAGGAAGAAATCGAATCCTGTCAGCGGTTTTCGATGGATCATTTTATGTGGACATGTCTGCAGAAGCCGGAGGCTTACGGGTGGATGGGCTACCTGAAGGATCAGGGACTTTTCGTGAAGCTGGTCTGCAAAGAAAAGGATCCGAAGCGCGTTTACCACAATTTTATGGATATGGTCTGTGAGGACAGCGCGATGGAGGTTTTCCTTGCATTCCCCGAAAAGGGTGAAGCGCTGACCAACGATGTAATGTATTTAAATTTTGAAGTCAATTCCAACGGTGCGATGTATGCAGCATATGGAAAGGGAAGAAAAGGCCGTAAACCGATGCCGGAGAAATATCTGCAGGTTGTAGACTGCAAAGCGGACAGACAGGAGGACAGCTGGACACTGACTTATCTGATCCCTGAGAGCTATCTGAAGGAAGAGGCAGGAGTGGAAAAGCTGGATGGGGAGACCGAGTTTTACTGTAACTTCTATAAGATAGCCCAGACTCCTGAAATTGAGCATTATGCTTCCTGGTCTCCGATCGATAATCCGACACCGAACTTCCATTTGCCGGTATTCTTCGCGAAGGCACAGATCGAGGAGTAAGTGTGACGAGTTTTTGCCACAGTTCACCGCGCCATTCGCGATACAATAGAATGTACGCTCCGCGAACATTCTATTGTCATGAATCGCAGCTGCGCTGCTTTCCGCTGCTTGCGCAGCTCCTTTTGCTCATCGATTGGCGCTCCCTTCGTGATTCCTTGTGCACAGATCCTCATGCGAGCATGAATCCGTGCGCAAGGAATCACGAGTGAACTGTTGTATCGAAAAATGTACAAAAAAAGAGAAAAGTTTTTGAAAAAAAGCCTTGCAATTTTGTAGGGCTTACTTTATACTACTAAGTGCTGTGACATGATAGCGAAGAAGCATAAGGTTGCTGCAACGGAAAATACATAATCCCTGCAGGTTTTTATGCGGAGCGAATGTCAAGTTAGTAAACTGACGACAAGTCACTGTACCAGATAACAGCACCTGTCACGAGACAGGGGAAACGACGTGGAGTCCACGATAAGAGAAAGAAAGGATCTTTCAGGGTTGCTTATCAAGAGGACACACACGGGAACGTGTACAGTCACCGCTTGTCGCACTTATCTCAAAAGCGCGAAAAGGAGGCGACTTTTTTTATGGCAAATCAGGTAATGAGGATTACACTGAAAGCTTACGATCATCAGTTAGTTGATGCGTCTGCGAAGAAAATCATCGAAACAGTCAAGAAAAATGGAGCACAGGTGAGCGGACCGGTACCGCTTCCCACTAAGAAGGAAGTAGTTACGATTCTGCGTGCCGTACACAAGTACAAAGACTCCAGAGAACAGTTCGAGCGCCGCACACACAAGAGACTGATCGATATCATTGCACCCACACCCAAGACCGTTGATGCTCTGCAGAGACTGGAAATGCCTGCTGGTGTGTACATCGATATCAAAATGAAAACAAACAAGTAATTGCAAGAACCTCTACAGAGACGTATGAATAGTCCAACTGCTTTAACCACTTCTGATGCAGAAGCAGGAAAGTTGCGAACATTCCGCTATGTAGAAATCAACAGGAGGTCAAACGAACAATGAAAAAAGCGATTTTAGCTACCAAAGTCGGAATGACTCAAATCTTCAACGAAGACGGCGTGCTGATCCCGGTAACCGTACTTCAGGCTGGTCCCTGTGTCGTAACACAGATCAAGACCGTAGAAAATGATGGTTACGAAGCAGTTCAGGTTGGTTTCGTTGATAAGAAAGAAAAAGTTATCAACAGAGACAAGGCTGGCAAGAAGGAAGTCATTCACAGACATGGCGTAAATAAAGCTCAGAAGGGACACTTCGAAAAAGCTGGTGTTTCCTGCAAGAGATATGTAAGAGAATTCCGGTTTGAAAATGCGTCTGAGTACGCACTGGCACAGGAAATCAAAGCTGACATCTTCGCAGCTGGCGACAGAATCGACGCTACTGCAATCAGCAAAGGTAAGGGCTTCCAGGGTGCGATCAAGAGATTTGGTCAGCACAGAGGACCTATGGCTCATGGTTCCAAATTCCATCGTCATCAGGGTTCCAACGGTGCCTGCTCCTCTCCGAGCCGCGTATTCAAGGGCAAGGGAATGCCTGGTCACATGGGCTGCGTAAAGGTTACTGTACAGAATCTGGATGTTGTAAGAGTAGATGCTGACAAGAACCTGATCCTGGTTAAGGGTGCTGTACCCGGACCTAAGAAAGCTCTGGTAACCATCAAAGAGACCGTTAAGGTTGAGGCTTAAAACTGGAAAGGAGGACCACACAGATGGCAAACGTATCTGTTTATAATATGGAAGGCAAGCAGATCGATACAATCGAATTAAACGATGCGGTATTCGGTGTTGAAGTAAACGAACATCTGGTACACATGGCAGTTGTTCAGCAGCTTGCAAACAATCGTCAGGGAACACAGAAAGCAAAGACTCGTTCCGAGGTTTCCGGCGGCGGAAGAAAACCCTGGAGACAGAAGGGAACCGGTCATGCAAGACAGGGCTCCATCCGCGCTCCCCAGTGGACAGGCGGCGGCGTAGTATTCGCTCCCGTACCGAGAGATTATTCCTTCAAGCTCAACAAGAAAGAGAAGAGAGCTGCTCTGAAGTCTGCTCTGACAGACAAGGTTGCAAATGCGAAGCTGATCGTTGTTGACGAGCTGAAGTTCGAAGAAATCAAGACCAAGAATTTTGCACAGGTTATGAAGAACCTGGATGTAAACAACGGTCTGGTTGTTGTAAACGAGAATGATGTAAACGTAATGATGAGCGCAAAGAACATCGCTGATGTGAAGATGGCTCTGCCGAACACCATCAACGTATATGACATCATGAAGGCTGGCAAGGTTGTTCTGACAAAGGACGCTGTTAAGACAATCGAGGAGGTGTACGCATAATGGCAGACATTAAGTACTATGACGTTATCCTCAAACCCGTCATCACTGAGAAGAGCATGGCTGGTATGGGCGAAAAGAAATATACCTTCCTGGTACATCCGGAAGCAAACAAGACCCAGATCAAGGAAGCTGTTGAGAAGATGTTCGAAGGCGCTAAGGTTGCTAAGGTAAACACTCTGAACGCTGACGGCAAGAACAAGAGACGCGGTATGGTAGTTGGTAAGACAGCCAAGACCAAAAAGGCTATCGTAACCCTGACCGCTGACAGCAAAGATATCGAGATCTTCGCTGGTCTGTAAGATGCGATGAAAGGAAGCTTGAGACAAAGGTTTGTTATAAAAGCTTTCAGGTAACGATCGAGGGCACGACGAGCGAGAACCTCGAGACTGACGTCTCTCGGTCGCGTTACACGCGTATACGTCTCGCCGATGAGCTCTTTGCTTGTGCAAGCACAGCAAAGCCTCCCCGTCGATCCGCACTCGCTCTGTTCATCGCGAATATGTGCATACAAGCACGATAATAAATAGTAAAGGAGAAATCATCATGGGAATTAAAACATATAATCCCTATACACCTTCCAGAAGAAATATGACTGGTTCTGATTTTTCCGAGATCACAAAGACAACTCCTGAAAAGAGCCTTTGCGTATCTCTGAAGAAGAACTCTGGTCGTAACAATCAGGGCAAGATCACCGTTAGACATCATGGCGGCGGCGTTCGTACCCAGTACAGAATGGTAGACTTCAAGAGATTCAAGGATGGCATTCCGGCAACTGTAGTTGGTATCGAATACGACCCCAACAGAACAGCAAACATCGCACTGATCTGCTACGCAGATGGCCAGAAGGCATATATCATCGCTCCTGAAGGACTGAAAGTAGGCCAGAAGGTCATGAACGGACCGGAAGCTGAAGTAAGAGTAGGCAACTGCCTGCCGTTATCTGAAATTCCTGTTGGTACTCAGGTACACAACATTGAATTATATCCCGGCAAGGGCGGACAGATGGTTCGTTCTGCAGGTAACAGCGCACAGCTGATGGCGAAGGAAGGCAAATATGCAACCCTGAGACTTCCCTCCGGTGAAATGAGAATGGTTCCGATCGTTTGCCGCGCTACAATCGGTGTTGTAGGCAATGGCGATCACAACCTGATCAACTACGGTAAAGCAGGACGTAAGCGTCACATGGGTATCCGTCCTACCGTTCGCGGTTCCGTTATGAACCCGAATGACCATCCGCATGGTGGTGGTGAAGGTAAGACCGGTATCGGCCGTCCTGGTCCGAGCACTCCTTGGGGCAAACCGGCACTCGGCTTGAAGACCAGAAAGTCTAAAAAGGCTTCTAACAAGCTGATCGTAAGAAGAAGAGACGGTAAGGCTATCAAATAAGGTTAAGGAGGAGAACAACAATGGCAAGATCACTGAAAAAAGGACCGTTCGCTGATGCCAGCTTGCTGAAAAAAGTGGACGCTATGAATGCTGCTGGACAGAAACAGGTTATCAAAACCTGGTCCCGTCGTTCTACAATTTTCCCGTCCTTCGTTGGACACACAATTGCAGTTCATGACGGCCGCAAGCATGTTCCGGTATATGTAACTGAAGATATGGTTGGACACAAACTTGGCGAATTCGTAGCTACCAGAACCTACAGAGGTCATGGTAAAGACGAAAAGAAGTCCAAAGTTAGATAATTGAAAGGAGGTTTTATTCATGGCTAAAGGACATAGATCTCAAATTAAGAGAGAAAGAAATGCGAATAAAGATACAAGACCTTCTGCTAAATTATCCTACGCAAGAGTGTCTGTAACGAAAGCTTGTTTTGTACTGGATGCGATCAGAGGTAAAGATCTGGAGACAGCACTGGCTGTTGTAACCTACAATCCCAGATATGCTTCCAGCCTTGTAAAGAAACTGCT
This sequence comes from Gallintestinimicrobium sp., assembly GCF_046968865.1. Lineage (NCBI taxonomy): Bacteria > Bacillati > Bacillota > Clostridia > Lachnospirales > Lachnospiraceae > Gallintestinimicrobium > Gallintestinimicrobium sp. The sequence goes on from NZ_JBKVPW010000010.1 coordinate 117,070, forward strand.
GGAATCTGCAGCAGCAAACGCAGAGAACAACAACGGCATGAAGAGAGAAAACCTTTATGTTGCTGAGTGCTATGCAAACAAGGGACCTACGATGAAGAGAGTTAGACCGAGAGCACAGGGACGGGCTTACAGAATCGAGAAGAGAATGAGCCACATCACTGTAGTGCTTGATGAGAGAAAGTAGGAGGAACGATAATGGGACAGAAGGTTAATCCTCATGGTTTAAGAGTCGGCGTAATCAAAGATTGGGATTCCAGATGGTATGCAGACGCTGAATACGCTGATTATTTAGTAGAAGACTACAACATCAGAAAATTTTTAAAGAAGAAACTGTATTCTGCAGGCGTTTCCAAGATTGAAATCGAGAGAGCGTCCGACAGAGTAAAGGTTATCCTTTATACCGCAAAGCCCGGCGTTGTAATCGGTAAGGGCGGCGCAGAAATCGAAGTAACCAAGAAAGAGCTGTCCAAGCTGACAGATAAAAAGGTTCTGGTTGACATCAAAGAAATCAAGAGACCTGACCGCGATGCACAGCTGGTTGCTGAGAACATTGCACAGCAGCTGGAGAACCGTGTTGCTTTCAGACGTGCTATGAAGTCCTGCATCGGCAGAACCATGAAAACCGGCGCAAAGGGTATCAAGACTGCTGTATCCGGCCGTCTGGGCGGCGCAGATATCGCACGTACCGAGTTCTACAGCGAAGGTACTATTCCGCTGCAGACATTAAGAGCTGACATCGATTATGGATTCGCAGAAGCAGATACAACCTACGGCAAAGTTGGCGTTAAGGTTTGGATCTACAAAGGCGAGGTACTTCCTACAAAAGGAAATAAGGAAGGGAGCGATAAATAACTATGTTAATGCCGAAGAGAGTTAAACGTCGTAAACAGTTCCGCGGCACCATGGCTGGTAAGGCTATGCGCGGCAATACAATCACATACGGTGAATACGGCCTGGTAGCACTTGAGCCCTGCTGGATCAAGTCCAACCAGATCGAAGCAGCCCGTATCGCACTGACACGTTATACAAAGCGTACCGGTCAGGTTTGGATCAAGATCTTCCCTGACAAGCCGGTTACAGCTAAGCCTGCTGAAACTCGAATGGGTTCCGGTAAGGGCGCTCTGGAGTACTGGGTTGCAGTTGTTAAGCCGGGCCGCGTAATGTTCGAAATCGCAGGCGTTCCGGAGGAAGCTGCAAAAGAGGCACTTCGTCTCGCAATGCATAAGCTTCCCTGCAAATGCAAAATTGTGTCGAAAGCTGACTTGGAAGGCGGTGTAGCAAATGAAGTCTAAAACCTATGTAGATGATTTAAAGAATAAAACAGCTGCTGATCTCGCACAGGAACTGACAGCTGCCAAGAAGGAACTTTTCAATTTAAGATTCCAGAACGCAACAAACCAGCTTGACAATACTGCTCGGATCCGCGAAGTTAGAAAGAACATCGCCAGAATCCAGACAGTGATGACACAGAAAGCCAAGGTTGCAGAGTAATATCCAGAAAGGAGTAAACGAACGTGGAACGTAATCTGAGAAAAACACGTACCGGTAAGGTCGTTAGCAATAAGATGGACAAGACAATCGTTGTTGCCATTGAAGATCATGTAAAGCATCCTCTTTACAAGAAGATCGTAAAAGAGACTTACAAGCTGAAGGCACACGATGAGAACAACGAGTGCAACATTGGTGACACCGTGAAGGTGATGGAAACAAGACCGCTGTCCAAGGACAAGAGATGGAGACTTGTTGAGATCATCGAAAGAGCGAAATAATCTACGGCAAGTAATTAAGTTGGAAGGAGAATTATTATGATTCAACAGGAAACGAGACTGAAAGTTGCCGATAACACAGGTGCCAAAGAGATTCTGTGCATCCGCGTTATGGGTGGCTCTACCAGAAGATATGCGAATGTAGGCGATATCATCGTTGCCAGCGTTAAAGATGCAACACCCGGCGGAGTTGTAAAGAAGGGCGACGTTGTAAAGGCTGTTGTAGTTCGTTCCGTAAAGGGCGTTCGTCGTAAAGACGGTTCTTACATTAAGTTTGACGAGAATGCTGCTGTAATCATCAAAGATGACAAGACCCCCAGAGGAACTCGTATCTTTGGGCCAGTAGCTCGTGAGCTTCGTGACAAGCAGTTTATGAAAATTGCTTCTCTGGCTCCGGAAGTATTATAAGGAGGTGCCTTTATGTCTACCATGAAAATTAAAAAGGGCGATACTGTAAAGGTCATCGCCGGCAAAGATAAAGACAAAGAAGGAAAAGTTGTTGCCGTAGATAAGAAGAACGGCAAGGTAACTGTTGAGAAAGTCAACATCATTACCAAGCACACAAAGCCTTCTGCAGCAAACCAGAATGGCGGAATTATCCAGAAGGAAGCTCCCATTGATGCATCTAACGTAATGTATCTTCACAATGGGAAAGCAACCCGTATCGGCTTCAAGGTAGAGGACGGCAAAAAGGTTCGTGTTGCAAAGTCCACAGGCGAAGTAATCGATAAATAATTCCGAGGAAGGAGGCTATAAGCGTGAGCAGACTGAAAGACTTATATAAAGACGAGATCGTAGATGCTATGATCAAGAAGTTCGGCTATAAAAACATTATGGAAGTTCCGAAGCTTGACAAGATCGTCATCAACATGGGTGTTGGTGAAGCAAAAGAGAATGCCAAGGTTCTGGATTCCGCAGTAAAGGATCTTGAGACAATTACTGGACAGAAGGTTGTTCTTACCAGAGCGAAAAATTCCGTTGCTAACTTCAAAATCCGTGAGGGTATGCCGATCGGATGCAAGACAACACTTCGCGGCGAGAAAATGTATGACTTCATGGATCGTCTGGTTAACCTTGCACTGCCTCGTGTCCGCGACTTCCGCGGCGTGAGCGCAGATTCCTTCGACGGCAGAGGCAACTATGCTCTGGGCGTTAAGGAACAGCTGATTTTCCCTGAAATCGAATATGATAAGGTGGAAAAGGTTAGAGGTATGGACGTCATCGTAGTTACCACAGCGAAGACAGATGAAGAGGCACGCGAGCTGCTGAGACTGTTCGGCATGCCTTTCGCGAAGTAAGAAGGAGGTAAATGTATTCATGGCTAAAACAGCAATGAAGATTAAGCAGCAGCGTACACCTAAGTTCTCTTCCAGAGAATACACACGTTGCAAGATTTGCGGCCGTCCCCATTCGGTTCTGAGAAAATACGGAATCTGCAGAATTTGCTTCCGTGAACTGGCATACAAGGGACAGATTCCTGGCGTAAAGAAAGCAAGCTGGTAAGAGCTGGTAAGAGAAGGAGGTAAATCACAATGACAATGAGCGATCCTATTGCAGATATGCTTACAAGAATCCGTAATGCAAATACTGCAAAACACGATACAGTAGATGTACCTGCGTCCAAAATGAAGCTGGCTATTGTACAGATCCTGCTGGATGAAGGCTATATTAAAAAATATGATATTCTGGATGAAGGTTCTTTCAAGACCATCCACATCACTCTGAAATACGGTGAAGATAAGAACGACAAGATCATTTCCGGTATCAAGAGAATCTCCAAACCCGGCCTGCGTGTATACGCTGGTAAGGAAGAGCTTCCCCGCGTACTGGGCGGTCTTGGTATCGCAATCATTTCCACCAACCAGGGTGTTATTACCGATAAGAAAGCAAGAGAGCTGCAGGTTGGCGGCGAAGTTCTGGCTTACATCTGGTAAAAAAATGAAGAGTAATTCTAAGATGACAAAATACGTCATCTAAGAATTACTAGGCTTCATAAGACGAAAAGAATTTCTAATACGTCATAATACGCCGCATAAGAAATTCTAAAGTTTCGTCTCCGAGAATGCTTTGCATTCTCCGGGTGGAAAAAACCAAGAGATAACTGGTAATCCTATCAATTATTCTATATTATGGAGGTACGGGCATGTCACGTATAGGAAGAATGCCAATCGCGATTCCTGCAGGCGTAACTGTAGAGGTTGCAGAAAATAATAAAGTGACTGTAAAAGGTCCCAAAGGAACACTGGAAAGAGTGCTTCCTGAAGAGATGACAATTAAACTGGAAGATGGACACGTTGTTGTTACACGTCCCAACGACTTAAAGAAAATGAAATCCCTGCATGGTCTGACCAGAACACTGATCAACAACATGGTTGTTGGTGTTACAACCGGCTACGAGAAGAAGCTGGAAGTAAACGGTGTAGGTTACAAGGCTGCTAAAGCAGGCAAGAAGCTGACATTATCCTTAGGTTATTCCCACCCCGTTGAGATGGAAGATCCCGAAGGTATCGAAACTGTACTGGACGGTCAGAACATCATCATCGTAAAGGGTATCGACAAAGAAAAGGTTGGCCAGTTTGCAGCTGAGATCAGAGACAAGAGAAGACCGGAGCCTTATAAGGGCAAGGGTATCAAGTATGCTGATGAAGTTATCAGACGCAAAGTTGGTAAGACTGGTAAGAAATAACGGATAAGGAGAGTGTAAAAATGGTTAGTAAGAAATCAAGACAGGTCGTTCGTGAGAACAAGCACAGAAGAATGCGTAACCGTTTCAGCGGCACTCCTGAGAGACCGCGTCTGGCCGTATTCAGAAGCAATAATCATATGTATGCTCAAATTATCGACGATACCGTTGGCAAGACTCTGGCAGCTGCTTCCACCCTGGAAAAGGATGTAAAGGCTGAACTGGAGAAGACCAATAACGTTGATGCTGCGGCATATCTGGGAACTGTTATCGCAAAACGCGCTCTGGAAAAGGGTATCACCGAGGTTGTATTTGACCGCGGCGGCTACATCTACCAGGGTAAAGTTGCAGCTTTAGCTGAGGCAGCCAGAGAAGCTGGCCTGACATTCTAGGAAGGAGAACACATCAGATGAGAAGAACAATTATTGATACGACAAATCTGGAGTTAACAGACAAAGTCGTTTCCATCAAACGTGTTACCAAGGTTGTAAAAGGCGGCCGCAACATGCGTTTCACAGCTTTAGTAGTAGTAGGCGATGGCAACGGACATGTAGGTGTAGGTCTGGGCAAATCCATTGAAATTCCGGAAGCAATCCGTAAGGGTAAAGAAGACGCTGCAAAGCATCTGGTATCCGTTGCTCTGGATGAGAACAATTCCGTTACACATGACTTCCTCGGCAAGTATGGTTCTTCTACCGTTCTGCTGAAGAAAGCTCCTGAAGGTACTGGTATCATCGCTGGCGGTCCTGCCCGTGTGGTTTGCGAGCTGGCTGGTATCAAGAATATCCGTACCAAGGCGCTGGGCTCCACCAACAAGCAGAATGTCGTTCTGGCAACCATTCAGGGATTAAGCCAGATCAAGACTCCTGAAGAAGTAGCAGCTAAGCGTGGTAAGTCTGTAGAAGAGATCATGGCTTAATCAAGGAGGAGACAAAAATGGCAGAGAAGAATTTAAAGATCACTTTGGTTAAGTCCCCCATCGGTGCAGTGCCGAAGCACAGAGCAACCGTAGAGGCTATGGGTCTTACCAAAATGCACAAGACTGTTATCATGCCTGATAACGCGTCTACCAGAGGCATGATCCAGAAGGTTGGATATATGCTGAAAGTAGAAGAAGCATAAAAAGAGGAGGTGTCAGGAAATGGAATTATCTAACTTACAGCCCGCAGCTGGTTCCGTACACAGCGATAATTTTAGAAGAGGCCGTGGCCATGCTTCCGGTAACGGTAAGACAGCAGGTAAGGGCCACAAGGGTCAGAAGGCACGTTCCGGTGCTCCGAGACCGGGCTTTGAAGGCGGCCAGATGCCTTTATACAGACGTATTCCTAAGAGAGGCTTCACAAACAGAAACTCTAAGGATATCGTTGCAATCAATCTGAGTGCACTTGAAGTATTTGAGAACGGTGAAACCGTAACTGTTGAGACACTGCTCGAGAAGGGTATCGTAAAGAACCCTGAGGACGGCGTTAAAATTCTTGGAAACGGAGAATTTACCAAAAAGCTCGATGTAAAAGCAAATGCATTCAGTGCATCCGCAAAGGAAAAGATCGAGGCGCTTGGTGGAACTGCAGAGGTGATGTAAATGCTTACTACCCTGAAAAATGCGTTTAAGATCAAGGAGATCCGTAAGAAGCTTCTGTTCACCTTCCTGATGCTGGTAGTCATTCGTATTGGCTGCCAGCTCCCGGTACCGGGTGTAAACAGACACTTCTTCTCCAATTGGTTCGCGGCGCAGACAGGAGATACGTTTAGCTTTTTCAATGCGTTCACCGGCGGTTCTTTCGAGAACATGTCCCTGTTCGCATTGAACATCACCCCTTACATCACATCATCGATCATTATTCAGCTTTTAACGATTGCGATCCCGAAGCTGGAAGAAATGCAGAGAGATGGGGAAGAGGGGCGTAAAAAACTGACCTCCATTACAAGATATGTGACGGTTGGTCTGGCATTGATCGAGTCTGCTGCTATGGCGATCGGTTTCGGACGCCAGGGTCTGATGGATGACTTCAATGCGCTTAACGTAATTACTGTAATTGCCGCGTTGACAGCAGGAAGTGCATTCCTGATGTGGATCGGCGAGCGTATTACGGAAAATGGTGTGGGCAACGGTATTTCTATCGTGCTGACCATCAATATTATTTCCCGTATGCCCAGCGATCTGTCCAGTCTTTATCAGCAGTTTGTAAAAGGCAAGGCAGTTGCTGTAGGAGCGCTTGCTGCAGTTATCATTCTGGCGATCATCGTCGGAATGGTAATTTTGGTTATCATTTTAAATGATGCTGTACGGAAGATTCCGGTACAGTATGCCAAAAAAGTACAGGGCCGCAAGATGGTAGGCGGACAATCCACCTTTATTCCCTTAAAGGTAAACACCGCAGGTGTTATCCCGGTTATCTTCGCGCAGTCGATTCTGCAGATTCCGATCATCATTTCTCAGTTGACCGGATACAAAGGAACAGGTCCGTGGGCTTATATCCTGCGCGGCTTGAATTCCAGCTACTGGTGCAAGCCCAGTGAACTGGTATACTCCATCGGACTGATCGTGTATATTGTAATGGTGATCTTCTTCGCCTACTTCTATACATCGATTACCTTCAATCCGCTGGAAATTGCCGACAATATGAAAAAGCAGGGCGGTTTCATTCCGGGTATTCGTCCGGGTAAGCCTACCAGCGATTATCTGAACAAAATTCTGAATTACCTGATCTTCATCGGTGCCTGCGGTCTTACGATCGTATGCGTACTCCCTTATGTATTTAACGGAGTATTCGGTGCAAGTGTTTCCTTCGGCGGAACGAGCCTGATCATTATTGTCAGTGTACTGCTGGAAACCTTAAAGCAGATCGAATCCCAGATGATGGTTCGGAATTATAAAGGATTTTTAAATGACTAAACGGCTGTCTGCATAACAGACGGTCCGGATTCGGGCGGGGACAGGACGGCGACGTTTCTGTCCCTGTCTGCATTCTACAAAAAAAACAGCGGAGGAAAGAGATCATGAAGATTATCATGTTAGGCGCGCCTGGAGCAGGCAAAGGAACTCAGGCAAAAATGATCGCAGATAAGTACGGAGTACCCCATATCTCCACCGGCGATATTTTCCGTGCAAATATTAAAAACGGCACTGAGCTGGGCATGGAAGCAAAAAAATATATGGATCAGGGGCTGCTGGTTCCGGACGAACTGACAGTTCGCATTCTGTTAGACCGTGTTGCACAGGACGACTGCAAGAATGGTTATGTTCTGGACGGTTTTCCGCGTACCATTCCTCAGGCTGAGGTTCTGGACAGCGAGCTGACGAAGCTTGGAGATCATATTGATTACGCAATCAACGTAGATGTACCGGATGAAAACATCGTAAAGAGAATGTCCGGACGCCGTGCATGCCTGACCTGCGGCGCTACCTATCATATCGAGCATGTACCTCCGAAGAAAGAGGGCATCTGTGATGTATGCGGCAGCGAACTGGTGCTTCGTGACGACGATAAGCCGGAAACCGTAAAGAACCGTCTGAACGTTTATCACGAACAGACACAGCCCCTGATCGACTTCTACACCGAAAAAGGTGTATTAAAGACTGTGGACGGTACCGTTCCGATGGAAGAGGTATTTGCTGCAATCACCGCGATTCTGGGCTGATGAGAGCGGATGTCAGCATTTTGGAGGGGAACTATGGCCGTTTCAATTAAATCTGCAAGAGAAATCGAACTGATGAGGGAGGCCGGAAAGCGCCTTGCTCATGTGCATCAGGAGCTGGAAGCGATGATTGCGCCCGGCATTTCCACCTGGGAAATTGATGCAAAGGGAGAAAAACTCATCAGAGACTGCGGATGTATCCCGAATTTTCTCCATTATAATGGATATCCTGCTTCTATCTGTGTTTCCGTCAATGACGAAGTCGTGCATGGAATCCCGAGAAAGGACCGTTATTTAAAGGAAGGCGATATTGTCAGCCTGGATGCGGGACTGATCTATAAGGGCTATCATTCCGACGCGGCGCGGACACATGCGGTCGGCAAGGTGAGCACAGAGGCACAAAAGCTGATGGATGTAACAAAGCAGAGCTTCTTTGAAGGCATCAAAATGGCAAAGGAAGGACAGCACCTGCATGATATTTCGAGAGCCATTGAGGAGTATGTTACACCCTATGGCTACGGAATTGTGCGGGATCTGGTTGGCCATGGAATCGGAACAGCGCTTCATGAAGATCCGCAGATTCCCAACTATGCACAGAAAAGAAGAGGCGTCCGCTTACAGGCGGGCATGACGCTTGCGATTGAGCCGATGATCAATGCCGGAACCTGGCAGGTACGATTCCTGCGGGATGGCTGGACGGTCGTTACAAAGGATGGCTCCTTGTCAGCGCATTACGAAAACACGATTCTGGTGACCGATGGGGAACCGGAGATCCTGACGTTGTATTAAGGAGGACACAGATGGTCGGTAAACTGGCAGTTTCCCTGGCGGGACATGATAAAGGAAGCATTTTTCTGGTGATCCGGGAGGATGGGGATGTTATCTGGCTGGCAGACGGAATCAGCCGTCTGTATCAGTCACCCAAACGGAAAAAAAGAAAACACGTTCAGCTGGTTTTAAACGGAGGGATGGACAGCAGCGAGCTGGAGGATCTTTTCCAAAACCCGGCGGACGCGGATACGAAAATCAAACGCTGCATAAAACTTTATAGTATGGAGAAAGCAAACGAACGGAGGTAAGATATGTCGAAAGCAGATGTTATTGAAATCGAAGGCACAGTAGTGGAAAAGCTGCCCAACACCATGTTTCAGGTAGAACTGGAAAACGGTCACAGAGTTCTGGCACATATCAGCGGTAAGCTGAGACAGAACTTCATCCGTATCCTTCCCGGCGACAAGGTGACACTGGAGCTGTCCCCTTACGATCTTTCCAAGGGAAGAATCATCTGGAGAGATAAATAAGAAAAATTTCAGTCCCCGGCGGCATCTTTGCCGCCGAGGATTTTTTATCGTATAGGAAACTTCGTTTCCATACGATAAAAATGCTCCGCGAGGATGCATAAGCGGTGGAATGGATTTTGCTGCTTATGCGACCCATCGCAGGCTGGTACCTTTTTATAAAAAAAGGGCAGAAAAACCCGGAAAAACTGGTGTTTTTTTGCCTCAAAATGGTTGCAAGTATTGAATTTTCATGCTACAATAGGTAACGGTCTTTTTGGAAGGAGGTCGGTCAGAACGCTTCGAAAAGGCGATCTGATCAGGATTCTTGCCGGATTCCGCGGGTGCGGAGGACGGTAGAAATGGAGGTTAAGAATGAAAGTAAGAGCATCCGTAAAACCGATTTGCGAAAAGTGCAAAGTCATCAAAAGGAAAGGTTCCATCAGAATTATCTGTGAGAACCCCAAGCACAAACAGAGACAGGGTTGAGTAGTTCTTTCTAATTTAATTAATTGGAAGAAAACGATTTACCCCGTCGCATCTAAGACGGCTGGCAGCGGATTGTTACTAAGGTCCGCTTGAAAATAATTGAACGTAGTAGAGCACATTTATTACGGGAGATTACTTTTTGATACCGAAAAGAGACCTTTATCCAAAGGTCGGGAACGGCTGTGTGAAGAAACAGAATGTGTAAAGCACATCGTTTCCGCACGGAGCAATCTGTGAGAGAGTATCGGAAAGACCGGTTTACCGGTTGGGTACATGGTACCCCAGTCAATTAGTAACTATTATTTGAAGACGCACAGGAAAGAGTTGGCCTGTGCAGCTGTGCGCATTGCGCACACAGAATGGAGGAAATGTAAATGGCTCGTATTGCAGGTATTGACTTACCCAGAGAAAAACGTGTTGAGATCGGCCTGACCTACATTTACGGTATCGGCAGACCCAGCGCAACAAAGATTTTAGCTCAGGCAGGTGTTAATCCCGACACTCGCTGCAGAGACCTGACAGACGATGAGGTTAAGAAGATCAGCGAAGTGATCGACGAAACCATGACTGTTGAAGGTGATCTGAGAAGAGAGATCGCACTGAACATCAAGAGACTGCAGGAAATCGGCTGCTACAGAGGCATCCGTCATCGTAAAGGCCTTCCGGTTCGTGGTCAGAAGACAAAGACCAACGCAAGAACAAGAAAAGGTCCTAAGAGAACTGTTGCAAACAAGAAAAAATAATTCAAACAAGGGAAAGTAGGTTAGTTTAAATGGCAAACAAGAAAGTTACCAAAAAAGTGACAAAAAAGCGTGTCAAGAAAAACGTTGAACACGGACAGGCACATATTCAGTCTTCTTTCAATAACACAATCGTTACTCTGACAGATGCTGAAGGTAATGCTTTAAGCTGGGCTTCTGCCGGCGGTCTGGGATTTAAGGGTTCAAGGAAATCTACTCCGTATGCAGCGCAGATGGCTGCAGAAACAGCTACAAAGGCAGCTTTAATCCATGGATTAAAGACCGTAGATGTTTTTGTAAAGGGACCGGGTTCAGGCCGTGAGGCTGCAATCCGTGCGCTGTCCGCATGCGGTCTGGATGTAGTCAGCATCAAGGATGTGACTCCTGTTCCGCATAACGGCTGCCGCCCGCCCAAGCGTCGTCGCGTTTAATCGACGCTTTGCAGAATCTGACCGGGAAGCTCCCGGTTTCAGATGGCTGCTGCATATTCCCATCGTTGGAATAGACACAAATCAGAAGTAGGTTGGATGAAGACACGGCAGAAGCCGTGCTGTAAACAATAATCAGGAGGATTATAAAAATGGCAGTAAATAGAGTCCCTGTTTTAAAGAGATGCAGATCCCTTGGACTGGAGCCCGCATACCTGGGTTATGATAAGAAATCTAACAGAACCGCCAGAACAGGCAAGAAGATGAGTGAGTACGGTCTGCAGCTGAGAGAGAAGCAGAAAGCAAAATTCATCTACGGCGTTCTGGAAAAGCCTTTCCGTAACTACTACAAGAAGGCAGACAGAATGAAAGGCATGACCGGTGAAAACCTGATGACCATGCTTGAGGCTAGACTGGACAGCGTTGTTTTCCGTATGGGCTTCGCAAGAACCAGAAGAGAAGCAAGACAGGTTGTTGACCACAAGCACATTCTGGTAAATGGCAAGTGCGTAAACATTCCTTCTTACCAGGTAAAGGCTGGTGACGTGATCGAAGTGAAGGAAAGCGCTAAGACCATGCAGAGATACAAGGACATCCTTGAGGTAACTGCAGGAAGACTGACTCCCGAATGGATGGATGTAGAAAAAGAAGCATTCAAGGGCACTGTTAAGCAGCTTCCTACCCGTGAAATGATCGATGTTCCGGTAGACGAGATGCTTATCGTCGAGTTGTACTCCAAATAATTAGAAGATAACTGTCCATCTCAGATTGTTCATAAAGGAGGGTATTTACAGTGTTTGATTTTGAAAGACCCAATATTGAGGTTGCCGAAATTTCCGAAGATAAGAAGTATGGCAAGTTCGTGGTGGAGCCTCTGGAAAGAGGATATGGAATTACCCTGGGCAATTCGCTGAGAAGAATCATGTTGTCTTCCTTACCCGGTGCAGCAGTTAGCCAGGTGAAAATCGAAGGCGTGCTGCACGAGTTCAGTTCCATTCCCGGCGTGAAGGAAGATGTAACTGAGATCATCATGAATATCAAGTGTCTTGCAATCAAGAACAGCAGCGAGACCAATGAGCCTAAGACCGCATACATTGAGTTTGAGGGCGAAGGCGTGGTACACGCTTCCGATATTCAGGCTGATCAGGATATCGAAATTCTGAATCCGGATCTTGTCATCGCTCATTTGAGCGGTGGCAAGGACTGCAAGCTTTACATGGAGCTGACAATCACCAAGGGCAGAGGATATGTAAGTGCTGACAAGAACAAGAGCGATGATCTTCCGATCGGTGTTATCGCTGTTGATTCCATTTACACTCCCGTTGAGAGAGTAAATATGGCAGTACAGAATACCCGTGTCGGTCAGGTGACAGACTATGATAAGCTGACCCTGGATGTTTATACGAACGGCACACTGGCTCCCGATGAGGCTGTCAGTCTGGCTGCGAAGGTACTCAGCGAGCACCTGAGCCTGTTCATCGATCTTTCGGAGAATGCCAAGACCGCAGAGGTTATGGTAGAGAAGGAAGATGACGAGAAGGAAAAGGTATTGGAGATGAGCATCGATGAGCTTGAGCTCTCTGTTCGTTCTTACAACTGCCTGAAGCGTGCTGGTATCAACACGGTTGAAGAGCTGATCAATAAGACCCCGGAAGACATGATGAAGGTTCGTAATCTGGGCCGCAAATCTCTCGAAGAAGTACAGGCAAAAATCAGCGAGCTGGGTTTCCATTTCAGACCCAGTGAGGAGTAAGGCAAATTCAGAAATGGGTTTGTGCAGCCGGTGAACACCGGTTGACTCTAAAAGCTATATCGCATTTTGTAAATAGGAAAGTTCGGTCGGCGGTAAGTCCAAAAGGCACGTCCGGTCGCAAAACATGATTGGCGTAAACAAACATTCGGTGAGTAAGACCAAAGGGCATGGCCGGATGTACCAGGATTGAAAGGAAAATAATACAATGGCAAAGTATAGAAAATTAGGCAGAACATCTGATCAGAGAAAGGCTCTGTTAAGAAGCCAGGTAACCAGCCTGCTGTACAGAGGTAAAATCGTTACCACTGAAGCTAAGGCAAAAGAAATCCGTAAGATCGCTGAGGGCATCATTGCGCTGGGCATCAAGGAGAAAGATAACTTCGATACCGTTACTGTTACTGCTAAGGTTGCCCGCAAGGACAAAGACGGCAAGAGAGTAAAAGAAGTTGTAGATGGCAAGAAGGTTACCGTTTACGATGAAGTTCAGAAGGAGATCAAGAAAGATCAGCCTTCCAGACTGCATGCAAGACGTCAGATGCTGAAAGTATTCTATCCTGTTACTGAGGTTCCTGCCGCAGCAGCTGGTAAGAAGAAAAACACCAAGAAGATCGATATGCCTGCAAAGGTATTTGATGAAATCGCTCCCAAGTACGCAGACCGTAAGGGTGGTTACACCAGAATCGTTAAGATCGGCCAGCGTAAGGGCGATGGTGCAATGGAAGTTGTACTGGAGCTGATCTAATCAGAGATTTTTCAAATTAAATGATGGTATGTTTTCCGATCGGAGAGCAAATCATTCTGAAGAAATGGAGAGCCGGATAAGACGGCGGACTGAAAATGTCTGTCGAGTTTATCCGGCTCTTTTTAATTCGTGATAATAGAATGCTCGCTCTGCGCCTCGGCGCGAGAATGTGCCAAGGCACATTCTTTTTTATCGATCGCTATTTTTACAAGGACGGCCCTCACAGGCGAAGCTGTGAGAGACGTCCTTCTCCTTTGAGATATTTTTTATAGATCAGGAAGAAGGCAAGACTGGAAGAGAAGAAGCAAAGCGTGTCTGCAATGGGTTCCGCGTAAAAGCACATCCTTGCAGCGAAAAAGAGGGGAAGCAGACAGGTCGCTGCAAAATACTCGCTTTTCCGCAGCAGGGATAAAAACAGGGACAGCTTTGTCAGGCTCATGGCAGTCAGGGCATCTACAAAGACATACTGGAAGCTCAGCGGGATAACGCCGAGGGTAAAGACCTGAATTCCCCAGACAGAAAGAGATGCGTATTCCGGGTTTTGGGTGAAAATTCGGACAAAATACTGCGGAACAAAACGGGACAGCAGGAACATAAACGTCGTAAAACCGATGCATAAAAGCAGGACGCAAAGTACAATTTTGCGGATGCGCTCAACCTTTCCGGCACCCATGTTGAAGCTGATGAGGGGCTGGGAGCCTCCGGTGATGCCGAGCATCGGCGAGGTGATGAGCAGCATGTAGCTCTGTACGATGGTTGCGCAGGTGATGAGAGTGTCTCCGTATTCCGGACCGCCAAAATGCTGCAGGACTGCATTTAGGGCGATGATGATCACGCTGTCGGTTGCAAGAATTAAAAAGGGAGAAAAGCCCATTTTCAGGATGCGTACTGCGGTAGAACGCCGGATCGGTGCCAGTGTCAGGGGAATGGGCATTTTTTTCTGTTTCAGCGTCAGCAGGACAAAAACACAGGAAGACAACTGCGCGAGGACGGTAGCGAGGGCAGCACCTGCAATATTCATATGCAGCAGAAAGATAAATACGGGATCCAGTACGATGTTGACAATCGCTCCGATCAAGGTTGTTGCCATCCCAAGCCCCGGATATCCCTGCGCGGTGATGAAATAGTTCATGCCCATGGACAGCAGGGCGAAGAACGTGCCGAGTGTATAAATCGTCATGTAGGTATTGGCGTAGGGAAATGTTGTTTTGCTTGCACCGAACCATTGAAGAAGCGGAGCTTTCAGCAATAGAAACAAAATGGTAAGTGCAGCGGAAAAAACGAGCAGCATGGAAAAGCTTGTACCAAGGAGATTTTTTGCTTTTTCCTGATCCTTTGCTCCGAGACGCATCGAAAACAGGACGGAGCCGCCGATACCGATCAGTGTTGCAAAAGAAGAAAGCAGCGTGATGACGGGCGCACAGATGCCGGCGCCTGCCAGGGAAACATCTCCGATCTGCGGGATATTTCCGATATAAATGCGATCAACGATGCTGTAAAGAACGTTGACAAACTGCGCGAACATAAAGGGGATCGAGGTTCGCAGAACCAGTCCCGGTACAGAGTCGTTTCCGAAATCATTAGAGTGTTTTTTCATAAGAATGCTTCAATCCTATATAAAAGTGTTTATGCGGACGGGTGTATTTTGCCGGAGATGAAGAAAATTTCAACAAGGATCATGCCGATGATGTTCGTCGAAAACCCGGTACGCAGGATGATTATACAGCAGTGTGATAAAAGCCGCAACAGGATTGTCCTTGCCATTCAGGAGGTGTGCTGTTAAAATGGAACAGGATTGACCCCGATTTTTCTGGAAACATTGAAACAGCAGGCATTTGTGCAGACGGGAAGAAGCTTGAAAAATAAAATTATTCAAGCTCGAGATTTGTATCTGCGTGCACTTGACACAAACTCGGCATGCGCAAAAAGCGTGCTCAGAAATGAGAGGAAAACATGAGCATTATAAAGACGAAACATTTAAGTTATCATTATATCCGTCACGATGAGGAAGGCAATGTGGAGGGAGAGGTTCCAGCGGTAAAGGATGTAAATCTTTCGGTGGAGCCGGGCGAATTTATTGCGATCCTGGGACATAACGGTTCCGGAAAGTCGACGCTGGCGAAGCATTTTAATGCGCTTTTGCTGCCGTCGGAGGGATGTATTGTTGTGGATGGCATGGATACGGCAGATGAGAACCATACCTGGGATGTGCGCAGCACTGCCGGGATGGTATTTCAGAATCCGGACAATCAGATCATCGGGCAGGTCGTGGAGGAGGATGTTGGCTTCGGACCGGAAAACCTCGGTGTGCCGACAAAGGAAATCTGGGAACGAGTGGAGGAAAGCTTAAAAGCAGTCGGAATGTATGAATATCGAAAATATTCTCCGAATAAGCTTTCCGGCGGACAGAAGCAGCGCGTTTCCATCGCAGGCGTGCTTGCAATGCATCCGAAATGTATTGTGCTGGACGAGCCGACGGCAATGCTGGATCCCAACGGGCGCAAAGATGTCATAAGGGCGGCTCGTGCACTGAATGACGTGGAAAATGTCACGATCATCCTGATTACCCATTATATGGAAGAGGTTATTTATGCCGACCGGGTGTTTGTAATGGATGAAGGCAAGGTTGTGATGCAGGGAACGCCGCGGGAGATCTTTTCCCAGGTGGAACGGTTGAAGCATTTGCGTCTGGATGTACCGCAGGTTACATTACTCGCCTATGAGCTGCAAAAGAGCGGACTGAAGCTGCCGGATGGCATTCTGACAGCACAGGAGCTGACGGAGGAGTTAAAAAAGCTGTGTACAGGCAGTAAAACAGGCGCATCGGATAACAGACAAATGCCTGTAAAGTGAGGAAACAATGGGATTAAAACTGGAGCATGTAAGTTATTTATATGGAACGGATACGGAGCTTTTGGTGCGTGCGCTGGATGATGTGAATCTGGAAATTCCGGACGGTCAGTTTATCGGACTGATCGGCCATACCGGTTCCGGAAAATCGACGCTGGTGCAGCATCTGAACGGGCTTTTAAAGCCGTCAGAGGGAACGATTCTTTTTAACGGTGAAAATATCTGGGCTCAGGATTATTCGAGAAAGACGCTGCGCAGCAAGGTCGGGCTGGTTTTTCAGTATCCGGAGCATCAGCTGTTTGAAACGGATGTATTTGCGGATGTCTGCTATGGCCCCAAAAACCTCGGGCTGGAGCAGGGGGAGATCGAGCGGCGTGCAAAAAAGGCACTGGAGCTGGTGGGTTTTCCGGAAGAATTTTTCGGACAGTCCCCGTTTGAGCTTTCCGGCGGACAAAAACGGAGAGTGGCAATTGCAGGTGTGCTCGCAATGGAGCCGGATATTTTGGTGCTGGATGAGCCGACAGCAGGACTTGATCCGAAGGGCAGGGACGAAATATTAGGGCAAATTTCTCATTTGCAGAAGGAAACAGGCATCAGCGTGGTGCTGGTTTCCCACAGCATGGAAGATGTGGCGAATTATGTGGAGCGCATTATTGTGATGAACAAGGGAAAGGTGATGTTCGATGACGTACCGCACCGGGTTTTTTCCCATGTAAAGGAGCTGGAGGCAGTCGGACTTGCCGCACCGCAGGTGACCTATATTCTGCACCAGCTAAAGGACAATGGCTTTGACGTGGATCCTTCTGCGACAACGATTGAGGAAGCAAAGGAGACGATTCTGCAGGCAGTGAGGAAGAACAGCAAATGATTAGGGATATTACACTTGGACAATATTATCAGACGGATTCCGTGCTGCATAGGCTGGACTGTCGGGTAAAGCTTGTAGGGACGCTTGCATTTATCATTTCCCTGTTCGTTGTGAATAACGTATGGGGATATCTGCTGGCGGCAATGTTTCTGGCACTGTGCATTCGGTTATCGAATGTGCCCTTTAAATTCATGGTAAAAGGTATGAAATCAATCGTATTTCTGATGCTTTTTGCGGTTGTGTTTAACCTTTTTCTGACTCCCGGAACTCCGGCTGTGACGATCTGGAAGTTGAAAATCACATGGGAAGGCATTGAGATGGCATCCAAGATGGCAGTTCGTCTGGTAATGCTGATCATCGGTTCATCGCTGATGACCCTGACAACTACGCCGAATCATCTGACGGACGGCCTGGAAAGCCTGTTGAATCCGCTTAAAAAATTTAAGGTGCCGGTGCACGAGGTTTCCATGATGATGTCTATCGCGCTGCGCTTTATCCCGATTTTGCTGGAAGAGACAGACAAGATCATGAAAGCACAGATCGCGAGAGGCGCGGATTTTGAAAATGGAAGTCTGATCCAGCGGGCAAAGGCGATGGTTCCTTTGTTAGTGCCGTTGTTTATCGCTGCGTTTCGGCGCGCAAATGACCTTGCCATGGCGATGGAAGCCAGATGCTACCGCGGCGGCGAGGGGAGGACAAAGATGAAGCCGCTCGTTTATCGAAAGCAGGACTATATGGGCTATGGAGTTCTGGTCGCCTATCTGGTGGCAGCGGTTCTGATCGGGAGGGTGCTTCTGTAATGGAGACGATGGAAATACGAAAAAAGCGCCGCATTTGTCTGGTGGTAGCATATGACGGGACAAATTATCAGGGGTGGCAGATACAGCAAAATGGCAATACCATCGAAGCGGAGTTAAACCGTGCGCTGTCTGCCCTGACAAAGGAACCAATTGAGGTTTCCGGTGCGAGTCGTACGGATTCCGGTGTCCATGCGCGCTGCAATTACGCGGTATTTGATACCGCTGTCCGGATGCCCGGGGACAAATTTTCCTACGCATTGAACCAGCGTTTGCCGGAGGATATCCGGGTTCGAAAATCCTATGAGGTTTCACCGCACTGGCATCCGCGTAAGTGCAGCAGTAAAAAAACATATGAATACCGGATTTTCAATGACGAATTTCCGGATCCGCTCTGCCGACTGTATACACATTTTACCTATACAAAGCTGGATATAGACAGGATGAATGCGGCAGCAGGATATCTTATCGGAGAGCATGATTTCAAAAGCTTCTGCAGTATTCATACGCAGACGGAGACCACGGTTCGGACGATCACAGATCTTTCGGTAAAAAAAGAGGGCAGCCTGATCACGATCCGGGTGACCGGTACAGGATTTCTTTATAATATGGTACGGATCATTGCAGGAACGTTGATAGAGGTCGGGAACGGCAAATACCCGCCGGAGCATATAAAAGAGATCCTCCAGCACTGTGACAGAAGCTGTGCCGGACCGACTGCCCCAGCACGGGGACTGACGCTGGTGGAGTATGAGTTTTTGTGATGCAAGGATTTTCAGGACGAAAGGTTTCAAGAATGCAAGGCGGTTTGTAACTGCATGAAAAGTGTTGTAAAATAGCGAAAAAATCTAATAAAAAAAGATTGACACAAGAGGTTGTGTAGCATATAATTATCAAATGTGGCGGTCTGAAAATGTTTTACCTGCCCCGGAAAAGCATTTTATCAAAAACAGACCTGTATTCGTTCAATTCCCGGTTCGGATACGCGCAGCGAATGACCTGTAGATTGTATGGAGGTACACTATGAAAACATTTATGGCTAACCCGGCTAAAATTGATAGAAAATGGTATGTAGTAGACGCAGAGGGCAAGACCCTTGGCCGTCTGGCATCTGAAGTAGCTAAAGTACTGAGAGGCAAGAACAAGCCTGAGTACACCCCTCACGTTGATACCGGCGATTATGTAATCGTTGTGAATGCAGAAAAGATCCATGTAACAGGCAAGAAGCTGGATCAGAAGATTTATTATCATCATTCCGACTATGTTGGCGGTATGAAGGATGCAACTCTGAGAGAAAAGCTGAACAAGAAGCCTGAGCAGGTTATTGAGTTAGCAGTGAAAGGAATGCTTCCCAAGGGACCTTTAGGAAGACAGATGTTCACCAAACTTCACGTTTATGCTGGTCCTGATCACAAGCATGAGGCACAGAAGCCTGAAGTACTGACATTTTAACTAAAGGATCGAAAAGGAGGAATTAGAAAATGGCTAACGCAGCAAAATATTACGGAACTGGAAGAAGAAAAAGCTCCATTGCCAGAGTATACCTGGTACCCGGCAACGGCAATGTGACAATCAATAAAAGAAGCATTGATGAGTATTTCGGTCTGGAAACTCTGAAAGTAATCGTTCGTCAGCCTCTGACAGCTACTGATACAGCTGACAAGTTCGACGTTCTCGTTAATGTTAAGGGCGGCGGCTACACCGGTCAGGCTGGTGCAATCCGTCATGGTATCGCAAGAGCACTGCTGGAAGCAGATGCAGACTTCAGACCTGTTCTGAAGAAAGCTGGCTTCCTGACACGTGATCCTCGTATGAAGGAAAGAAAGAAATACGGTCTCAAAGCAGCTCGTCGCGCTCCGCAGTTCAGCAAGAGATAATCGACTGCTCAGACTATATCAAAAGGTTTACAAAACCCCGGAAAATCAAGGTTTTCCGGGGTTTTCTTATACCTAAACGGGTGACAAAAGTTTGCCCTCATTTGACCAAACGAGAGCCGTTTTCACCCAATTTTTAGTGGTCCGCAAGTGGTTAACTGGCCAAAAAGAGGGGGAAGTGGTTCCCAAAGTGGTTAACCGAGAGCCGATTTTTGGAGTGCTTTTCAGCCCTCCTTCCTCTCGCTTTTTGGCTGTGGCAGTTTGGCATAGTTTGAGCTAATTTGAATAATTGAATATGA
>NZ_JBKVPW010000011.1:0-133869 GCF_046968865.1 Gallintestinimicrobium sp.
GGCAGTCCATTATTAAGTTTTTTATTATGTTCCCTTTGTACACCGTTGCAAGCAAAAAAATATACTCAACGGGAATTGGCAGATAAGCTTAGTATCAGCGATAAAACAATCTCAAAATGGGAAAGGGGTAATGGTTTCCCAGAAGTATCATTGTTACTTCCACTTTGCAATGAACTAGAAATTACAGTAAATGAACTTCTATCTGGTGAAAGATTGCAAGCGATGGATTATAAAAAGAAAGCGGAGGAAAATATGGTGAATTTAGTGAAAGAAGCTCAAGAGAGTAAAAAGAAGATTATAATGTCTGCAATGGTTGGTGTTTTGGTAATTGTTGCAGCAGTACCTTTATTTGTTGTTGCGGGAATGTTTGAAATGCAGGTATGGACTAGAGTGCTATTGATGGGGATTGGATTTGTAATAATGGTAATTGGAATCGCTATTGCATGTGTATTAGACAGAGAAGCAGGAGCCTTTGAATGTCCTGAATGCAAGGAGCGATTTGTTCCTGATATGAAATCCTATGTTATGGGACCTCATACAATTACCAAAAGAAAGTTAACTTGTCCAAAATGTGGATGTACAAAATATTGCAAACATGTTTTAACCAGATAAGGTGAAACTTTCAGTTTATCTGACTCATAAACAATTTAATAATCGTTTTACACGGGGCTGTCGCACGTTAGTGCGACAGCCCCGTGCAGCTCTATCCGGTTTTACGATTCCCACTCGGCCTTGCGGGCTTCTCACCGCGCCGGTATCTACCGTCAGCGTACCGAGAAAAACGTCCTAAAAGCTCAGCTTGTAAACTTCTATAGACTCACCCCAAAAGCTGATTTCATTTTAATTCCATTCCTCTGCCAACAGGAAATCACGGATGTTGCGGTGCTTGATCCCGTTTCTGCTCATGTCGAACTCATCCAGAGAGACAACATATTTCGGGTAGTTATCGCGGATATTGTCATACGCGCCGAACTCACGCTGAACAGTCTCATCGGATGCCAGCAGATAGGCAACCTGAACATACAGTTTTTCTCCACTCTTGTCACATACAAAGTCGATCTCCTTGTCTCCGGTTCTCCCGACTGTAACTTTGTAGTCCCGGCGCAGCAGCTCCAGAAACACGATGTTCTCCAAAATGAGGTTGATGTCACGCATATTGCCGCCGAAAACAGCCTCCCGGATGCCGTGGTCGGCAATGTAATACTTCTCATTGGAGGCAAGGATCTGCTTTCCCTGCAAGTCCTCACGCTTGACCTGATAGAACAAATATGCATCGCAGCAGTATTTGATGTAGTTCAGGATGGTCTCCGGTGCAACGGTTCGCTTCTCGTTTTTGAGGAACTTCGCCAGAGAAGTTGCGGAGAAGGTCGTACCTACATTTGCAATCACATAAGCGATGATGCGTTCCAGCAGGTCCACGTCACGGATCTTGTTCCGTTTCACAATGTCCTTGAGCTGGACAGAGTTGAACAGGTCATGAAGGTAGAGCTTGGAAGGAGCATCCTCGTAGCGGATGTTGGCAAGGTACGGCATACCGCCGGATAGTAGATACTTCTGAAAGCATTTCTGGATCGGCTCATCCGGTGCGATGGGACGGTACAGTTCCAGAAATTCCGCGAAGGAGAATGGGTAAATAACGAACTCCACAAAGCGTCCGCCGAGATAGGTGGAAAGCTCACCGGACAGAAGTTTTGCGTTTGAACCGGTGATATAGATGTCGCAGTCAAGGGATACACGGAGGGAATTGATACACTTCTCCCAGTCTTTTACCTCCTGAATCTCATCAAAAAACAGATAGACCTTGCCGTTGATCTCTGCGGCTCTCTTCGTAATCTCATCATGCAGTGACTTTGCGGTTTGCAGATGAGAGAAGTTCAAATTCTCAAAGTTGATAGAGATGAACTGAGCGGAGCTGATACCGGACTCCACAAGCTCCTCTTTTATAAGCTCCAGCATGACTGATTTACCGCACCGGCGAATACCGGTCATGACCTTTATCAGCTCCGTTCCGATAAACGGACGGATGCGCTTCATATACATTTCACGTTTAATCACGATCATAAACCTCCTTGCCTGTGGTTGAACCTAGTGTAACACATTTACGTCTGAAACTCAAAGACATATTCATGAAAATATAAGATATAACTGATAAAATCTATATTTCTGCAAATTTCGACAGTTACGAACAAAAGTTTCTGAAGGGATTGCGCGATGAAATCCTCCGCTGCCCAGCGGAACCGGTAGAGCCGGAAGATAAGAGACCGGCTGCCCCTGCTGGCGTAGATCCTGAGCTTCTGGCAAAGATCCTCAGCAAATCCGGAGATGGCAGCCCTGCTGACGAGTCTGTGAAGATGTAAGGTAAAAATAAGATCTGTTGACTTTGGGAAGAATCCTAAGGGTGACAGATCTTTTTTTATGTTTTATTCTGCTTAGGATATACTAACCATAGCACTCGAAATAACATTGACAGATTTTGAAGATTGTTAGCAATATTAAATTCTGGTCTGTCACACTGCACTGGTACACGAACCAGAAACTCCTTGACAAGAACCTCTATTTCCTGCTATATTTGGTATATAGACCAGATGAAGAAACAAAGATAGTCACATAGAATAAGGACGGGGACAATTGGCAACAAGTTTAAGCGAACCAACAAAGAAACGCATCCTGCAGGTATGCGTAAAACTTTTCCTGGAGCAGGGGTACAAAAAGACAACTATGGCGGAAATCATCGCGAAGTCCAGCGTGTCCAGCAGCAGCTTTCAGAACATTTTCCGTGCAAAGGACGGCGTACTGACAGAGCTTGTGCAGTTCATGTTTGAGAATCAGTTTTCGATGGCAAGAAGTGCAGCGAGCACAAAGCTCCCTCCGGTCTATGTTTATGCAGTGGAAACAGCGATCCAGATGACGCTTACAGAGCTGAATGAAAACCTGCGGGAAATCTATATTGAAGCCTATACCCAGAAGGAAGCCTGTGAGTATATTCAGCGCGAAACAGCCAAAGAGCTGTATCAGATTTTCGGATCCTATCAGCCGGAGCTGACAGAGCGTGACTTTTACGAGCTGGAGATCGGATCTGCAGGCATCATGCGAGGTTACATGGCGCATCCGTGTGATGCAGAGCTGACATTGGAGAAGAAGCTTCGCTTATTTTTCACGATGAGCCTTCGGGCCTATAACGTTCCAGAGGAAGAAATCGGGCGGGTGATTCGATTCGTGGAGGGACTCGATATCCGCACGATCTCTGAACAGGTGATGCAGAAGCTGTTCAAAGCACTTGCCATGCACTATGAATTTTCATTGCAGGGGATAATGTAAAAAATGGAAAAGGAAAAGAGGGAGGAAACCCAATGAAGAGAAAAAAGCTGACAGCAAGTATGATCGCACTGGTCATGAGCGTAAGCCTGCCCATGACAACCTATGCCGCCAACTGGTATCTGGAAAATGGCAGCGTTACGGTAAATGCAGACAATTCCGGGCAGACGGTAACGCAGGGCAGTAGCTCTGCCGTGCCGGATGAGGCTCCTGTGATTACACAGCGGGAGAGCTCTGTAGAGACAGGAAACACAATTGCGATTAATGCGTCTGATAATGCAGCTGCAAATGTGACCATTAAGGATATCAATATTAAAAGCAGCAAGGATGCGATTGATGTTACAGGAAGCTCCAGTGCCAACATTACACTGGAGGGAGACAACAAGATCTTCTCTGAAACCGGCTCTGCACTGCATGTTTCGGATGGCAATGTCACCATAAACGGAAGCGGTTCTCTGAAGGCCGAGATTCAGGATGATCTTGGTTCTGACTATAACCATAATGCCAAGATCGGCAGCCATGAGAAGGAGGCCATGTCCGGCAACATCCATATTACAGGAGATGCAACCGTAAAAACAGATGACAATATAGCACCGAACTGCGGAGGAGACGGAGCAGGCATTGG
Organism: Gallintestinimicrobium sp.; assembly: GCF_046968865.1. Taxonomy (NCBI): domain Bacteria; kingdom Bacillati; phylum Bacillota; class Clostridia; order Lachnospirales; family Lachnospiraceae; genus Gallintestinimicrobium; species Gallintestinimicrobium sp. The sequence continues at coordinate 3,941 of NZ_JBKVPW010000011.1, forward strand.
CTCCGGCGAAGATGGGGAAATGTCCGGAAACATTGTCATTGACGGAAATGCGCAGGTTGAAGTATCCAGCAATGACCAGGGTGCGGGCATTGGCTCCGGCGATGATGGGAACCTAAGCGGTAACATTATGATTGGCGGGAATGCACAGGTTTCGGCAACCGGTGCTGAAGACAGCGCGGGCATCGGCACCGGAGATGACGGCCATTTCAGAGGCAGTATCACCATTGATGGAAACGCAAAGGTTACTGCCAAAGCAGGCGGAGATCACAGTGGTTCTGACGGCTCCGGTATCGGTGCTGGAGATGATGGGGATTTTACCGGGACAGTTACCATAGGCGGAAATGCTGCTGTGATTGCTGCAGGCTCGGATGAAGGCTGCGGAATTGGCGCTTCAGATGGTGAGAATATGAACGGCATCATCATCATTCGGGATCATGCAAAGGTCACTGCCTACGGCGGAGATCAGGGCGCAGCCATCGGTTCAGAGGATGAATGGGATATGACAGGAAAGATTATCATTGTCGGCAACGCCATTGTGAACACCGGAATGGTAGATAATGCAGGAAATGTTCTTTCGAACCGTATCGGCTATATTGGTGACGGGCAAGACTCCAACCATGATAGCAGTAAGGGACATTATATCCTTGGACCGGACGTAACGATCAACAGCCTGAGCGGAAGTGACACAGAAGCACTGAAGCAGTACGTCAATATGCACCTGGACAGCGAAGGAAACCCGACAAACCTGACGGAGCTGGATATCAGGATGGAAAATGGAATTTTTAAGGCAGAAGCAACCGGCGCGGGCAGCGTAGAAAAGGTTCTCTACAATGGCAGCGAAACTGTACCTGTTGCTCCCGGAAGCTATCCGGTAACCTGCATAATCAAGATTGACGGAAGCGAAATGGAACTTCCGATCGGAACACTGGTAATACCGGAGCCGGCATCTCCCGGTGAAACCGCAGCACCTGTGGAATACAGAATGCAGACATCTGCATCAGAGCCGGTACAGGGAAATGGAAAAAGCACAGGATACAAGGCTCCCGTACAAGGACATTTTTATCAGGTAGTAGGTCAGGACGGAAAAGCCATGATTTTTGCTACCGCGCAGAAGAAAGACGTGCTGGCAATTGCAACGGATTCCGATTTTGCCATGCTGACGGGAAAAATGGAGGACATCGAAGCGCTCAGAAAACAGGGCGTGAGAAGGATTATCTTCGCTACAAAGAGAGCAATCTCCACCTTCCTCCTTTCGGAGCTTCTTGAAAAGAGGGCATACGGAGAAATCTGGAGCCTCATCCACGATGGAGAGAACGTTGCGTTTACTGCAGTCGAAAAGAAGATGGATATAAGCAGTATTCTTACCCGGTTACAAACGAAATAAAAACTGATATAATAGGTACTGGTATTTGGAAACAGACATGACAGAAACAGGAAAGAGGACATGATTGGAATGTGTGGAGATCATGCTTTGCAGACTTTGCACAGATGATTTTCCGGTAAATTTTATAGAAGGATATCAGAGGGAACCCGGCAGTGGTCAGACAGCAGTCCTGACGCTGCCGGGTTGCTGTCTGAACAGTAACCATTTAGAGAAATTTCAGAAATTTATTTTCTGAAATAGATAACTCGTTTTAACTCGTAAATATGAATTAGAAAAAATTTTTAACTCGACAAATCGTTAATGAAAGCCGCTTGATGACTAAGCGGCTTTTCTAATACGTCATTGGATATTTCAGGTAATTACTGTATAATTGATATAAATAGTGATTTGTATATGGTTTCAATGTCTGATGGGCTACGTGTAGATTCTTTTTATGAAGACCAGCTCGAAAGAGCATGGTAGAATGGTTTGAAAAAATGCAGATATTAGTAGATGCTGATGCTTGTACAGTCATTTGAAAAACTTATATTGATGGCGAAGGAAAGATGATATGAATATACAGATATTCGGGACAAAGAAATGTAGTGATACAAGAAAAGCAGAGCGTTTTTTCAAAGAGCGTGGCATAAAGTATCAGTTCATTGATATGAAGGAAAAGGGCATGAGCAAAGGGGAATTCAATTCCGTAGCTCAGGCAAATGGTGGATTGGATAACATGGTCAACTGGGATGGCAAGGACAAGGATTTGCTTGCCCTTATAAAGTATATTGCTGCTGATGATAAGCTTGAAAAGGTTCTTGAAAATCCCCAGGTGATTAAGACACCAGTGGTTAGAAATAGTAAGCAATCAACCCTGGGTTATCTGCCGGATGTTTGGAAAAACTGGAATTAGAGGACAAGAATATGGTAAAAAAAATTATGCGGGATCCATTGTTTCTCGCTCAGAAATCTACAGATGCAACGGAGGCAGACCGACAGGTGATTACAGATCTGCTTGATACATTAAGGGCAAATCTGGATCATTGCGTTGGCATGGCAGCCAATATGATCGGTGTAAAGAAAAATATCATTGTGGTGGCAGCAGGTCCATTTCAATTTGCTATGGTAAATCCGGTTATTACAAAGAAGACCGGAGCATTTCAGACAGAAGAAGGATGCCTATCTCTGGAAGGGGTGCGTCCGTGTACAAGATATAAAGAAATTGAAGTGGATTTTTTGGATGCAGATTTCAAGAAGCAGCATGGCAAATATTCCGGTTGGACTGCACAGATCATCCAACACGAAATAGATCATTGTAATGGAGTTGTAATATGAAACCTAAGTCGCCTAAGAGCCTGGAACTATATGATATTATGATAAAACGGGGATATCCAGCGGAGTTTTGCGATCAAATAACGAAAAATCTTAACACCGACTGGACAGCCGGACGGATGATAGGTTATTTGTCCCATTACAAAAAGCTGCCGCTTGAGGAAATTGCAGATGAAATGCTTGCAATACTAAGTGACCGCAACAGAATTATGCAGAAACATGAAATGGAAGAAATCAATGCCAGATGGAATGAATATTTGAATGGATAGAGGATAAGGAGTAATACATGGACGGATATAAACCACCTTTTACAATTACAAATAGTATATTATCTCATGTGGCATCTGTATCTGAAAAAGTCGGGCGTATTACTGTAATGAGTAATATGGAAAACAAACCTCATCTAAGGAAAAATAACCGGATCAAATCCATTCATTCGTCTTTAAAGATCGAGGCAAATTCTCTTTCGCTAAGCCAGGTGCGTGATGTTATTAACGGGAAATTGGTTTTTGGAGAGGCAAAAGAAATACAGGAAGTAAAGAATGCATATAATGCCTATGAAAAAATAGCTGAAATAGATCCTTACAGCATAGAAGAATTAAAGAAATTTCATGGTATTATGACAAAATACATCGTAGAGGAATCCGGTGATTTCCGCAGTGGTGAAGAAGGTGTATTTAATGGTGAAGAGTGCATATTCATGGCTCCACCGGCACGCTTTGTTCCACAATTGATGAATGAATTATTTGGCTGGATGAAGAAAGAGAAAGATCAGATGCATCCGCTGATTTTGAGCAGCGTATTTCATTATGAATTCGTATTTATTCATCCTTTTACAGATGGCAATGGCAGGATGGCAAGGCTGTGGCATACAGCTATATTGGCTAAATGGAATCTTATTTTTGAATATATTCCGATAGAAAGCCAAATTGAAAAATTCCAGGATGATTATTATGATGCGATTGCAAAATGCCATGTAGAGGGAGAATCTACGGTATTTATTGAATTCATGCTGACTCAAATAGATAATACTTTAGCGGAACTTTTGAATCAGATGACAGATAGCGCCACGGATGACGCTATTCTTGACGCTGATGGCGCTAATCATGGTGCTGATCATATGGAAGGCAGATTGTTATCAGGCTTGAAACAGAATCCGTATATTACACAGACAGATTTAGCTAAAGAATTATCGTTGTCAAGGAGAACTGTCCAGAGAATCATGAAAGAACTGATGAATGACGGCAAGATAAAGAGAGTTGGTTCAACCAGAACAGGTCATTGGGAAATAAATGATTGATGCAGAGGCATAGTTTCGAGAAATGGAGAATATCAGTTATCATGTAGCAGCTGGATCTATTGATGAAGATTTGCTTCGAAGAATTCTTGCTGCAATACTAACCTGTACGTATGATTCTGATGAAGAACTCAAATTGGATATTTTTAATGCAATATCTGTGGACGATGTTTTTTATTGAGTGGAGTTGTAATATGAAACCTAAGTCACCTAAGAGCCTGGAACTATATGACATTATGATAAAACGGGGATACCCGGCGGAGTTTTGTGACCAAATAACGAAAAATCTTAATACCGACTGGACAGCCGGACGGATGATAGGTTATTTGTCCCATTACAAAAAGCTGCCGCTTGAGGAAATTGCAGATGAAATGCTTGCAATACTAAGTGACCGCAACAGAATTATGCAGAAACATGAAATGGAAGAAACCAATGCCAGGTGGAATGAATTTTTGAATAGCAAAAGAATATAGGAATATTTACATAGCCAGAGCTGCCTGATTATCGGTTCCGGCTATTTTTCTGCCCTTCTCCGGCTGCAGGTGTACATGCGGACTTGGGAAGGGCCTTTTCTATCCGCAATTTTCATTACAAATGGCCCGGTCATCTGTAAATAAAAAAGATTATGTTCTTGTATTAGAATGCTATTTCAGGTATAATAATTCGAGTATAAGTCTGCAAAAGGGGCAGACGTTTCTACCAACCGCCAAACTGGTTGACTACATTTTACGTAGTCAACCTTTTTTTATGACAATAGAATGCTCGCAGAGCGTGCATTCTATTGTTTATGAAAGAATATTTTATGGGAGAAAACATAATGTATGATGTTGTAATTGTAGGTGCAGGACCGGGAGGAATATTTACTGCATACGAATTATTAGAGAAAAGACCGGATTTAAGTATTGCTGTTTTTGAAATGGGAAATGAATTAACAAAACGCCACTGTCCGATTGATGGTGACAAAGTGAAATCTTGTATTCATTGTAAAAACTGTTCTATCATGAGTGGTTTTGGGGGTGCAGGTGCATTTTCTGATGGTAAATATAATATCACCAATGATTTTGGTGGGACGCTATACGAGTATATTGGTAAAAAATCTGCATTGGAATTAATGGAATATGTAGACAAGATCAATCTTGCGTTTGGTGGAGAAGGAACAAAACTGTATTCTACTGCAGGATCAAGTCTGAAGACACGCTGCATGCAAAATGGTTTACATTTATTGGATGCTTCTGTTCGTCATTTGGGAACAGATATTAACTATATTGTGTTGGAACATTTATATGATCATCTGAAAGAAAAGATTGATTTTCATTTCAATTGTTTCATTGATAAAGTAGAAAAACTGGATAGCGGATATCGAATCTATCATGAAGATTCCTATTATGATGGTAAAGAATGCGTTATTTCCGCAGGACGCAGTGGGAGTAAATGGATGGAAAATGTCTGTCAGGATTTGGGCATTAATACGAATTCGAATCGTGTGGATATCGGAGTTCGAGTGGAACTTCCGGCAGGAATCTTTGCACATCTGACGGATGAATTATATGAAAGCAAGATTGTGTACAGAACCTCAAAGTATGAAGATTTGGTGCGTACCTTCTGTATGAATCCAAAAGGAGAAGTCGTAAACGAAAATACAAATGGCATTGTTACTGTTAACGGTCACAGCTATGAGGATCCGGCAAAGCAGACAAATAATACAAACTTTGCGTTGCTTGTTGCAAAGCATTTTTCAGAGCCTTTCAAAGATTCTAATGGATATGGAGAAAGTGTTGCTCGATTAAGCAATATGCTGGGTGGCGGCGTGATTGTCCAGCGTTTTGGGGATTTGATCAGAGGCCGGAGAAGTACAGAAGAAAGAATCAGCGAATCCTTTACTGTTCCGACTTTAAACGCAGCGGCAGGTGATCTGAGTCTTGTCCTTCCGAAACGTTTATTAGACGGTATTATTGAAATGATCTATGCTCTGGACAAAATCGCACCGGGAACTGCCAGTGATGATACCTTACTGTATGGTGTAGAGGTAAAATTCTACAATATGGAAGTGGAGCTGGACCACAACCTGATGACTCGCCATGAAGGACTTTATATTATTGGTGATGGCAGCGGTATTACTCATTCTCTGTCCCACGCTTCAGCAAGTGGAGTATATGTTGCGAGACAAATTATTTCAAAAATGTAGAGGTGACTGGGACGGAGCAATAAAAATTTATGGAAAAATGAGATTAAAAAGGCAGTGATTTCCTGTATTTAGGGCTAGTCACAGCGTCAGCGGCTTGGTACTATAAGGATAATACAATATTTTTCGGTAGTTGCACCTTTGTTTTATTTCATTTCAATGCAAAAGGAGAAGCTGCTATGCAGAAAAACACAGAACATATCCCGAACCGAGACGATGTTAGTACGGCGATTTTGCAGCATTTGGACGGCCTCCGTGGAATTGATACCCATTGTCACCATTTACCGGATGACCAGTTTCAGAACATGGGGGTGAAATTCTTATACAATCACAGCTATTGCAACTGGATGGATGATCTCCTGGGACTTCTGCATAGCTATTCCAATGTCTATGCAGATCTCTGCTGGCTGCCCCTTATCAGCACATCGGCAGCGAAACGATTCCTGCGGGAAGCGCTGGAGATCGGTGGAAGCAATCGCATCCTCTGGGGCTGTGATACATGGACCTCTGAGGAAAGTTACGGTGCTGTTTTGGCATTCCGTCGGGTGGTGTCGGAAGTGCTCTCAGAGATGTGTCAGGAAGGCTACCTCAGCTGTGAAGAGGCCTGCTATACGGCTGGGCAGATCTGGCGCGGCAATGCGCTCAAGCTATTTGGCTTTGAAGACTGATGCAGGCAAGCGCAATCAGTTTGGCTGAATATCCTCATTTGTAAAATCAATATTGGTTCAGAGTTGGCGGAAGCTGAGAAAACCGATGGTGTAGACGGATAACAGTCAAAGCCATCGGTTTTCTTTATCCAAATATCGTGGAGCAGATGCTGCTGTGAAAAAGAATACACAATGTTGTGGTAACAAAAATAGAAATCGGATTTTAGGGAAGTTATTTATGACAATTTATTATAGGTAAGGTATAATAAAGAACAAGAGATTCTTTTTAATAGACATTTAGAAATTTGAAATAAGAGGAAGAATTAGATCGGTGAATGCGAATGTGATCAATGAATTGAAAAGCGGCCTGAGCGCCGCTTATATAAATGGTTCCTCTGCGGCAAATCTGGCGTATAAGCCGGCATTTGTATCGAATAATCCGGAAGAGGGGAAGAAGGTTATTTCATCCGTGGAGGATGAGCTGTTGCGCTGCGAAGAATTTCAGATCAGCGTTGCATTTATCACGATGGGCGGTGTGACACCACTCCTGCAGACATTAAAAGAGCTTGAAGAAAAGGGCGTTAAGGGGCAGATCCTTACGACAAATTACCTGAATTTCAGCGAACCGAGAGCACTTGAAAAACTCAATGGATTAAAGAATATTACATTGAAGATGTACGATGTGGAAGCAGCAGGAAATGGGTTTCATACGAAAGGATATATTTTCAAAAAAGAAGAAATTTACCGGATCATCATCGGAAGCTCCAATATGACAAGTGCGGCGTTGACGGTAAATAAAGAATGGAATACAAAACTGATTTCTACAGAAAGCGGAGAGATTGCAGAAGAAATTGTAGACGAGTTTCAGAATCTTTGGAACAGTGAGTATGCTTTACCCTATGATGATTTTTATGAAGTTTACAAAGAACGTTATAATATCGTAAAACACCAGAGAGAAATTGCCAAAAGCGAAGAAATCCTGTCGCTGGAGAAATATTCAATCTGCTGACCAGTGATGAGCGAGTAAGGCATATCATTGAGCAGTCAGAGTATTACGGATATAGCGGTGAGCGTGTAAAAGGACTTATTTTTTGCAGTCGTGTAAAAGAGTGCGAAGAATTGTCGAGAAAGTTTAATGCGCACGGATATCGAACAGTTGCTCTTAGCGGTAAGGACAGTGAAGAAAAACGGCAGGAAGCATTTGAGAGACTGGCAATGGAGGAAACGGATGCAACGCAAGAGATGCAGCCTTTGGATTTTATTTTTTCACGAGATATATTAAATGAAGGCGTGGATATCGTTGAGGTGAATCAGGTTATTATGCTTAGGCCGACCCAGTCTCCGATTGTATTTATTCAGCAACTGGGACGAGGACTTAGAAAGGCGCCTGGGAAAGAATACGTTGTTATTTTGGATTTTATCGGAAACTACAATAATAACTTTATGATTCCAGTGGCTTTATCAGGAGACCGGACTTATAATGCTGACGTGATCCGCAAATATGTCATCAGTGGAAATAGTACAATACCCGGTGCTTCAACGGTTCATTTTGATGAGATTTCCAAGGATAAGATATTTCAGTCTATCGACAAGATCAAAGGGATGAAAACACTGATCAAAGAAAGCTATGTTTCTTTGAAAAATCGGTTAGGACGGATTCCGCTTCTGTATGATTTCTATGAAAATCAGGAAATTGACCCACTGGTAATTATCAGAGAATATAAGACATATGATGCCTTTATGGTGGCGATGGAACAGGATAAATACAAGAATGTGCTAAACGAACAGGAGAAATTAACGCTGGAGTATTTGTCCAAAACGGTTCTTTCCGGAGTGCGTCCTGATGAGCTTGTAATATTAAGTCAATTGCTCCATAGAGATCATATCGCGGTGGCAGATTTTATAAAAGAGTATCAAAATACCTATGGAATTGAAATCAGCACATCCCGGGTAAAGGAAGCAGTCCAGGTGCTGCAGGGACATTTTGTAAGTAAAGAAGCAGAATATCAGAAATATTGTCAGATTGATATTCTGGAAAACGATCCGGCAGGAATGATCAAAAGACTGCAAAGCTATACGGAGAGACTTACACATATTCCGTTCTATACACAGGTAGAAGATATTATAAAAGTCGGCATTGCCAGATATAAGGAAAAATATTTACCGGGGATAAAATCGGAGGATCCATTTGTATTATACGAAAAGTATTCCAGAAGAGATGTAAGCCTTCTTATGAATTGTGGTAAGGATTTATCTTCTATTATGTATGGTATGAAACGAATTGAAAATGATGTTTTTATTTTTATTACCTATCACAAAGAAGAAAGTCAGGATGAAAAAAACTATGTCGATGGAAAACCGGATTATGCAGATGCCTTTGAAGATAATCTGATTTTTAAATGGGATTCTCAGATTGGGAAAGGTCTGGACAGTTCCTATATGAAGGATGTACTTGGAGCAGATAGAAAGCATTTATTTGTAAAAAAATCAGATGCGGAGACCAGCTTCTACTATATGGGACAATTTGATGTATTAGAAGCCAGAAATGCCCAAAAGGAAGATAATCGTGGCCGCATGCAGCCAATTACGAAGGTCACTATGAAAATGCATCATGCAGTGCGCGAGGATTTATTAAGATACTTACAGTCACATATTACGGCATAATGGTTGGAGGAATAAAAGACATGAAAACAATCAAAGTAGTTGCAGCGGTTATTTGCGACAACATAAAAGAGAAGAATAAAATATTTGCGACGGCACGGGGTTACGGGGAATTAAAAGGGGGCTGGGAATTTCCGGGCGGAAAAGTAGAACCGGGAGAAACACCGCAGCAGGCTCTTGTAAGAGAAATTATGGAAGAGCTGGATACAGAAATTAAGGTTGGTGAATGGATCGATACAATCGAATTTGATTATCCGACCTTTCATCTTTCAATGGATTGTTTTTGGGCGGAGGTTACCAAGGGCCATCTTGAGTTAAAAGAGGCAGAGGCGGCAAAATGGCTCACAAAGGATCGGTTAGACAGTGTTGCCTGGTTACCGGCAGATATTACATTGATAGATAAAATTCAAGGGTATATGAAATAAGCCAGTGCAATTTGACTGGCGATAGATTCAAGGGGAAGAGAATTTTTCTAAAAAATCCAGTAATTACTGATTGATTGTGTATAGACAGTGTCATATAATAAATATACAAGAAAGAGAGGTGCTTTTATGGAAAGTATGGGAATTGTTCAAGCGAGAACACCAGAGAGCGTAAAAGAAAACGCGACAAACATTTTAGAAAAGCTTGGCCTTAATATGTCTACGTATATCAATATGGCACTGAATCAGTTGATTATACAGGAAGGAATTCCTTTTGCTGTTAAGCTGGCAAAGTCATCCTATACGGATGAAGAGAAAATAAAGGAAGTAGCCGCAACCTTAAGGATGGAAGGTCTAAAGCTGAGTGACAGTGATCTTAGTATGCTGCAGAAGATTAAAAGTGGTAACATGAGCATTGATGATGCGAGAACGAAAATATTAAGCGAGGTATAATATGCCGGATACAAAATATTGTTATCCTGATACAGATGTACTGATCAATAAGCTTGATATAAGGGATCTTGATAAGTTTCATATATTTGAACGGAAGTTGACAATGCTTAGATTGCTGGAACTGCTGGACAAACCAATAAATGGTAAATTTGATTTCAAGCATTTGCAGGCTATTCATGCTTATATTTTCCAGGATGTGTATGACTGGGCAGGAAAAGTAAGAACCGTAGACATTGCGAAAGGAAATATGTTTTGTAATGTCAGATTTATTTCAAGTCAGGCTGATGTGATTTTTTCCGGACTTAAGGAAGAGCATTATTTAGCAGGACTGGATGAGGATATGTTTATTAAGCGGCTTGCGTATTATTTTTCTGAAATAAATGCGCTGCATCCGTTTAGAGAAGGAAACGGACGCAGTCAGCGAGAATTTATTCGTTCTCTGGCATTGAAAAACGGATATTTAATCTATTTTGACAGAGTATCGGAAGAAGAAATGTTATTAGCCAGCCAGAAGTCTTTTCTGTGTGACTATGAGGATATGGAAAAGATTATAGCAAAATGTATCAAGAAAAAGTAAATATAGAACAGGGCATAAGGCCGACCGGTGAACTACTTACTGACCGGTCTTTTCTTATGCCAAAAACAACAAAATCCGACAAAAATGAACAGCCGGAAATCATGAAAGATCAGGAGGAATTTTATTATGGCATTTTTTCAGAGCGCAGTAGGAACTTTACAGACATTTGTGATCGCACTGGGAGCAGGTATTGGAATCTGGAGTTTAATCAAGGAAAGGGAGTGAATATTACGGTGCGGCGGGAATACTCAATGAATTAAAAAAAGCCATGGCAGAGTCACGATGATGATTCTGTCATGGCTTTTTTTCTTTCATAGGAAAATGCGTCCTATGAAAGAAAAACGCTCCGCAAGGATCGCACTGCGGCGGAATGGTAGAATGTCGCTTACGCGACCCGCCGCAGGCGGAGAATCCTGCAGAGCAGGATTCTTTTTTAAGAAAATTGTTCAGAAAAGGGAGCTTAGTTTTTCTCGCGAAGGAACAGATACCAGTACAGGAAGCCGACAACGATGACACCGCCGAAGATATTACCGATGGTGGCAGGGATCAGATTGTTGAGGATAAAGGTTCCGATATTTAAGCCCTCTGCAGCGATGCCGTATGCAGATGCGGCCATCATACCTGCGGGAATGTAGAACATGTTTGCAACGCAGTGCTCGAAGCCGCAGAGAACGAATGCGGAGATCGGAGGGTATACGGCGAGAATTTTGCCGGAAACGTGGGTTGCGCTCATGCCCATCCAGACAGCTACGCAGACCATAACGTTACACAGGATACCGCGGAAAAAGACCTCGGAAAAGCTCAGGGAAACCTTTGTGACAGCGGTATTTACCATGTTTTGTGCGAGCAGTCCGTCATACAGCCCGGGAATATGTCCGTATACGAACAGAACGGACACAAACAGAGAACCGATCAGGTTGCCGAGATAAACAAACAGGTAGTTTTTCATAAGTGCCTTAAAGGTGATCTTATGGTCGAGCAGGGAAATGACCATAAGGCAGTTACCGGTGAACAGCTCACTGCCGTTGCAGATAACCATCGCAAGTCCTGCCGGGAAAACGAGGGCGGATACGATCCGGGCTGCGGACGGATTGGTGATGTCTGCGGAAGCAACAGATGCTGCGGCACCTGCCAGTGCGATAAACATGCCGGCGAAGAAGCCAAGCAGCAGCATGTGCAGACCGGGAAGGTTGGCCTTGCGGACGCCGGCAATATCATAGTTTTTTGCAATTTGATCTGATGAAATCATGGGATTTGCAGTTCCTCCTTTTTGGAACCCACAGGTTCCTGTATTTTCTGCGTTCATTAATGGTAATATTGTAACATGCGCCCCGAAAAGCCGCAAGGAGACAGCCTTTCTTGTATGGTAAAAAAAACATTTCAGATTCCCTGCAGAATCATCCGTTCATCTTTTTCCGGCGGATGCAGCGTTCTTCACGGTTTGCAAACGCTTTGATTTTTCCTTCCAATAAAATGGCGCGTCCTTTTTCGTTTCTTGTATACACAACATCATAGGCTCCGATATACGGCTTCATACATTTAGCGAAAAGCTGCGCGTCCTCCTTGCGCTTGGAAAAACATTCCGGGACGACGTAAAATCCGTTCAGCCCGCGGAAGCGTTTGGGACTTACCAGAAGGTAGCGCTGGTTATCGACCGCATCGAAAAAATCGTTGACACACTGCGCGAATAAGGCCTTATCGCGTCCGCTTCCTCCAGAAAGAAAAATAACATGATGATCAGAACCAGAAGTACCAGATACGACTTTGCAGTGCGGCTCTTCTAAAAGGTTTTGTGTCTCCAATGCTTTCAAAATGCCATTTCCGAATGCTTTGAGGCGGCGCAGCGGGCTTCCGAGCATGAAAAGCTTTGGAAAGGCTGCGATCAGGACGCCGCCTGCATACAGAGCCATAAAAAATCCGATGACGCCGGAGACTGCGGAACGCGAAGCAAAACCGGTTCCCAGAGCGAAAATCAGGCCGACCAAAAGCAGGGCAGAGGTCAGAAGCAGCGCCCGGAGCGCATCCCAGAACAGGACAGAGGTCACATATTTATCCGGAATTTCATTGGTATTGACAACTTCCATTTTGTCGTACACGGCGAGAGAACGCATCCAGCGGTCTTTTAGCTCGCTGCGTTTTTGGGAAAGGGCGAGCATTTTCCGATTCATGGAAGCTGCGTTGCTTTTAGTAAAAGGAGAGCGGATGATGGAAAGGCGGTCGATGCCGTTTTCGATCGTATCTTCCGTATAATGCAGTCCGAGAAACTGCTCCATGCGTCGACAGAGCAGCGTGTAGTCCTCGCTGATTGTGTCCTCCGGGTTTTGCTGTACTTCTTTCCGGGGCTTTAGGCAGACGAGATGCCAGATATTGCTCGTCTTGTTCGGGTCTTCTTTCCAGACGCGGATGGCGCGGCCGCGCATCTGGTTGCTGAGCATAAAGGAGCCGACAAAGCTTGCCAGAATCAGGGAATTGATGCAGGGAGAATCCCAGCCTTCTCCGAGCAGGGATTTCGTGCCGATCAGAACCTGCATTGCGCCCTGTGCAAAAATGGCAGTAACGGCTGCAGTGAGGGCGTGCGCGTCCCCTGTGGCGGTCACTTTTAAGTAGTCGTTTTCCGAAAGGCTGCCGATGGCAGAAAACGTGAGTTTGATTTTTGCGTCGGTCTGCTGCAGCAGCGCTTCTTTTGCTTCTGCAGGTATGATGACGACGCTTCCGCACAGAACGCCTAACCGGATTGTTTTATGCTTTTTTTCATTTTCCCTGCGGAGCATTTCAAAAAAGGGAAGAACGCCGAGGGACGCGATCGTCGCTTCGGGATTGCCGATTGCTTTTTCATATTCTTTTCGGATATAATCGGTCAGAATCAAAAGGCGCAGGGAGCTGCCCATCGAATCGTACTCCGAAAATACAATATCCCGGATGCTGTTGGCTTTGCCGAGGGAATTGGTCAGCAGCTTTTCGACTGCTGCACTTTTGGTCAGGATGACTTTTTTCTTTTCGATCAGACCCTGGGATTTTAGCTGGTCGATCAGCATTTCCCGGTAAACCTTATCACATAGATAGGAATCGGTGTCATCGTATAAAAAGCCCTGCAAAAGCCGTTCCATCCATTTTACGTCCATGGAGGGCAGTTTTTTTGCCCCGAGCAGCCGTTGCAGACGTGCAGGGAATGCTGTATTTTTGCTCTGCAGATAAATCAAAATTGCCTCGAGATATTCCGGGTCATCGAGAAGAAGGTCATCCGAAATCTGACCGTTTAAACCTTTGTGTGTTTCAATCACAGTGAGCAGCTGGGAATCCTGCATCAGGCTTTGCAGCATCTGACTGCTGCGCTCTTCAAAATTTTGAATTTCTTTTGTTTCCGCTGTGGTCGGATAATTGAAATAGACATAATCCTGATGCGGGCAGAGACTTCCCTCTTTTACCAGCTCCGGAATCGTGATTTCCTCGTCGATATCTCCGCACATATTCATGTAGCGCGTCCACATCGCAGGCGTGGAATCATAGGGCGGGGTAGCGGTCAGGGAAATGGTTCTCAGGGAAGAAAGCTGCGATTGGAAGGCTTCGAGGGATTTCCACCATTCGCTGCGAAGATGATGGCATTCGTCGAGGCAAAGCAGTTCGATGTTGGCATTTTTCATGGTTCGAACTAAGTCAAAGTCAGAATAATCGACTTCTTCGCTGTCGGTCGGGGCGGTATCCTCGCCGGGCGTTTCCGTGCCGCAAAAACGGGTCATTGCACTGTGAAGCGCCTGATAGGTTGCGACCGTAATGGCCTTCGGCTGCTTCAGGCTCAGGGAGACGTAATCCTCCAGTGCGTATCCGTCGCATAAAAAGGCTTCCTGAATCCTTGCTGCCCACTGTTCCCGAATCGTGATGGAGGGTGCCAAAATGAGCGTGTTCGCATTCAGGCGTTTGATCAGTTCGATGCCGAGGGTCGTTTTGCCGGAACCGGGCGCGGCGACGATGTGGATTTTGTCGTCGGACAGATAGCGGCTGACATTTTGCAGAACCCGCGCCTGGTAGCTGCGCCAGGTTCCGTGAAATTCCAAAATTCCTTCATAATTCATAAGAGGTTCTCCTTAAAGAATCAGTTCCTGAAGTTTTATTAGAAAGGCGCGACTATTTTATTCTATCTTATGGTGCGTTTATCCTTCCTGTCAACTCATTTCCCAGCTTTACGAAACCGGGAAATGGCGCTATACTGACGGTAATACGACGCACGGTCACAGTATTATGTAAACTGAAGAAAAGGTGGAAACAGTATGGAACGACCACAGGCAGAATGGCTGATTGAGTTTTTGGAAAAAGCCGGAAAGTTAAAATCGGTGCCGCGGCATTGCATTACACCGGAAGGCGTGCGGGAAACGGTCGCGGGACATTGCTGGAGAGTTTCTCTGATGGCGTGGCTGTTGAAAGAGGAATTGCCGGACGTCGATATGGAAAAGGTAATCCATATGTGTCTGCTGCACGATCTCGGAGAAGCGGTAACGGGCGATATCCCTGCATTTGAAAAAAAGGAACAGGATCGCAGCGTGGAGCGAAAAGCCGTGGATGGACTGCTTTCGATGCTTCCGGGCAAAACCGGTGAAGAGGCGAAAGTGCTTTTTGCAGAGATGAATGCGCTTAAGACAGAGGAAGCGAAAGTTTACAAAGCGCTGGATAAGCTGGAAGCTGTGATCGCCCATAACGAAAGCAACATCAGCACCTGGTTGCCGCTGGAATATGAGCTGCAGCAGACCTATGCAGCGGAAAGCGTCAAGGGCTTTCCGATTTTGGAGGAAATTCAGAGGCTGGCAGTAGAAAAGACGCTGGAAAAAATCGCGGAAGAAAAAGCGGGGAGGAATCCGGAGGATGGAAGAAGAGAAGAATAACGTAGAGAATTCTGCAGAACCCACAGGCGATCAGGCAGCTGATGCGCAGTCATCAGCCGTGGTGCCGCTGCAGCCTGACAAACCGCTTTCTGGCAAAGAACTGCGGCGTCAGAAAAAAGAAGCCGCTGCAGCGCAAAAGGCTGAAGCTGCCGCACAGAAAGCACGGGAAAAAGCCGAGGCAGAAGCGCAGAAGGCACGCCAGAAGGAGGAATCGCTCGCTGCGAAGCTGCAGCGCCGCCAGGAGAAAAAAGAATACCGGCAGGGCGTCCGCCAGGAACGCGGACAGGAAATAAGACTGCTCTGGCATATCGTGGAATTCATCATGCTTGTGACGTTTATTGTGCTTGCGATTGATCAGGTGGGATTGTACGGATTTTTGTTTGTATGGTTCTTTATCGCGCTTGCAGCGGCATCCATTGTGCTGCTGCTTGCAGGACTGATCCGCGCGTTTCGTAAAAAACGCGCCGGGATCATGATTTTGGTATCCCTGATCGGAATCATCGGATGTATCGCGTGGTTTATTTTTCTGGTTTCGTCAAAACTGATCTGAGCGTGCCAGAACGAAAATTAGGAGAGTCACATGGCTCTCCTAAAATTTTATTCATGACAATAGAATGCTCGCAAAGCGTGCATTCTATTGTTTCATAGGAAAATGCGTCCTATGAAATAAAAACGCTCCGCGCGGATCGCACTGCAGCGGAATGGAAGGATGCGCACTCGGCGCAAGGGTAGATGGTTGCTAAAGCAACCGCGCCTCGGCGCAAGAATGTGCCAAGGCACATTCTTTTTTAGAAAAACAGATTCAAAAAGTGGCTGAACAGGGAAACGCCGGAGGAAAATTCTGCGTTTATAAGGAGTAGGAACGTACATTGCGCCGGGAAATGCAGAATTGCGACCCCGCGTGGTTTACACGATCGGAACCCCTGCAGGCAGCATAATTGATTCAGCAAAAAAGCAGGCCGCAGTCGCGGAAGAGGAGAGGAACAATGGAGGACGATAAAATCATCGCCCTTTACTGGGCACGAAAGGAAGAAGCAATTTCGGAAACGGACAGAAAATACGGCAGCTATTGCCGCAGCATTTCTTTCCGGATTTTAAACGATAAAGAGGACAGCGAGGAATGCGTCAACGATACCTGGCTGCATACCTGGAACGCGATTCCCCCCGGGAAACCGGAATTTCTGGCGGGATTTCTGGGGAAAATAGTGAGAAACCTTTCGATCAGTAAATATCGGGCAGGGCATGCCCAAAAGCGCGGAAGCGGCGAGACGCAGGCGCTTTTGGACGAACTGGAAGAATGTATTCCATCCGGCAAAAGTGTAGAGGACGAGATCGAGGGCAGGGAAACCGCCGCAGCGATCAATCGTTTTCTGGAAACACTGGACGCCGAAAGCCGGAAAATATTTGTCCGGCGGTATTTCTGGGCAGAGCCGGTTAAGGAGCTGGCAGGCAATTTGAATATCAGCGAGGGCAAGGTAAAGTCGCAGCTGTTTCGGATGCGGGCGAAGCTGAAAATGCATCTGGAAAAGGAGGGGATTGCACTGTGAAAAAGAATGAAAAGCTTTTCGACGCCATCGGACAGATCGATGAGCGATATATTGCGGAGGCGCTGGAACCGATGTATCAGGAAAGCGTAGGGACTTCGGATGAAAATAAAGCGGCGATGCCCAAAAAAGGAAAATCGTTTTTTTACCGGCAGCGGCGCACAGTGGCGGCAGCAGCTGCTCTCGTTATCTGCATTGGCGCAGCCGGAATTGCACAGTGGCGGTTGCATTCGGAAGAACCCGGACCGGAGATGGCGGCCTATGATATGGAAGGGCTGAGTGCGGAGGATGGAATTGCACTGCAGGCAGAAGATGCAGCGGCTGTTGCTCCGGATGCGGACGAAAATCAGGGGGCGGCAGCCGACCAGAATGCGGTACAGGGACGTATGGCCAACAACGCAGAGACCTGTTTCGCAGAAATTTATCTTGAGGTTGCAACGGCAAACTCCGGAAAAATTACCTGGCGGATTGTCAATGAAAGCGACACAGAAATCGTCGGCTGGGGAACAGATTATACGCTGGAACGTTTTACAGAAAACGGTTGGGAAATCGTTGAAAATTCCGACGCAGATTTAGAAACACAAAAAGAAAGCAGTCAGGCGGTCGCAGGAGAAACCAAAGAAGGAACACTGGATTTGGCTGCTGATGGTATCCGGCTGGAGGCAGGGCAGTATCGTTTGAAAAAAGAATGCCGGATTTTTGACGACGAAAACAGCCGCCAGACCGAGCTGACCGCAGAATTTCAGGTTGAACCGTGACCTTTGGCTATAAAGATTTTATTGTGTGCCACAGGTTGTTTTCGAAACCTGTGATTCTGACATCATGATTGTCACAAAGCTGATTTTGTGGTAAACTGATAACAGTTTAGACACAGCGGTGGAGAACTCTGTGAAGCAGGCTTTAAGGCCGGGGCTTTTGACTCAGACATCATAATTCATGACAATAGAATGCTCGCAGAGCGTGCATCCCATTGTTTTACAGGCAGGAAAAGGAGGACAGACGGAAGATGGACGGAACATTTTTTCTTTTGGCAGGCGGACTGCTGATCATTCTTTTTGCAGTAATTGTGGCGGTTGTTTCCTCTGTGACATCGGCAGTAGCGGCGGATGTAGACGATGAGGAAGAATGATTTTCCTGAGAAAAGCGGCAGAAAAGCGGCGATTCAAAATATCAGACGAAGATAAAAGGGCAGCAGGCGCAATAAAGAGCCTGACTGTCCTTTTTAAAGTTTATGCCCGGATATGTTTAAAAAGCAGAACGAATAAATTTTACGGCAAGACGAGCTTTTTATCTTTCCATTTCGATATCTATACAAATAGTTTGTAAAATCTTGACAAAATACAAACTAACTGATTGTAAAATACTGGAAAATACAAACAGTTAGTTTCTCTTCATCTGTGCAGTCAGAAGGTATGATAAGAATATCAGACTAAATTCTGGAGGTGGACATCATGGAGAAGGATGTTTATGTCAAAATTGGTGAACGGCTCCGAAAGCAACGCAGGATAATGGGCCTGACGCAGGAACAGGCAGCAGAGCTTCTTGGAGTATCAACCACCTATTATGGGGAGATTGAGCGTGGAAACCGCAAACTGACAATTCCGCGGATTCTGACCGTTTATGAAAAGATGAACCTTGAACCTACCTATCTTCTGACCGGAGAAATCCTGACAGACAAGGTTTATGATGAAATTTTTGATGGTTGTCCCAGAGAAAAGGAGCAGGCCCTGGAGGAGGTACTTAGAAGTATTTCACGCCTGTACTGAAGACCGACTGTTTCGAGACAAAGGGGGACCATGATGAGTGGGGAGAAAAATTCGTTTGATAACTTTGAAGAACTGTATACAAACTGTTATTGGCTTGTATACCGATATGTCCGTCATATGATTGAAAAAGATCTGGCGGCAGCAGAGGATGTGACACAGGAGGTGTTTCTGGTTGCATATCAGAAATGGCAGGAGGTGCGCAGACATCCGAATCAGAAAGGTTTTTTGCTGCTGACAGCTAAAAATAAATTGAAAAAATGGTATGAGCAGCAAGGAAAAATACAGACAGAAGGCTCAGGGCAGGAAGAAAAAGCTGCCCGAAGGCCGGATTCCGGTCAGGAAGGATATTATGTACAGGCAGAATGGAACGCCTTTCTGGAGCAGATTTTTTCCATGCAGGAGCTTTTGATCTGGAAGTTTTATTATGAAAACGGATTTTCCTGCGCGGAGATTGGGGAAAAGATTGGAATATCGGAAAGCAACACAAAAGTCAAGCTGTTCCGAATGAGACAAAAATTAAAAAGCTGTATGGAGGAGTAATCTGACAGGCAGGGGTATGAAGAATCCGGGGATGATTTTGGAAGGATAGCTGTTCGCAACGTATGACGGGCAACAAAGAAGGAGGACAGAAACGTGTCTGAAAAGAAGAATTCACTGGAAGAAAAACGTATTCTGCAGAAAAAGCTGCAATGGTATACGCTGGAAGCGGAGGATGGGGAGTTTAACGCGACGGAAGTGGAGGCAATGTTGGAGCGTTTGGATGAGCTGGAATCGCTGCCGGAAAAGGAGGACGGAGCAGATTTTTCGGAGCCCAAAGAAGCTTTAAAGCGATTTTACCAAAAATATGCAGGGGAAAATGTGGAAAATTGAGTAAAAAAAAGAGGGCGGATGTGGAAATCCGGTCTCTTTTGTTTTGACAACGTATAGGCGCTATGTTAAACTTAGGAAAGTAAAAAGTGGGGCAATATACCCGATTTTGAAAAAATATAAGACGGAAAAATGGAACGTTCGCGGAATATTTTGAAATTCTGTACCGAAGACACAGCTGCGGATACCTGACCGATAAGATAAAATCATGAGGTGAGTACCTTGGATAAGTACGAATATAAGCTGCGCCTTGAAGAGATCAAGACGCTGAACAAAAAGGGCCGTTTTCAGGAGTCCGCACAGATCGCGGATACGA
Organism: Gallintestinimicrobium sp.; assembly: GCF_046968865.1. NCBI lineage: Bacteria > Bacillati > Bacillota > Clostridia > Lachnospirales > Lachnospiraceae > Gallintestinimicrobium > Gallintestinimicrobium sp. The sequence continues at coordinate 24,242 of NZ_JBKVPW010000011.1, forward strand.
TCGACTGGAAAAAGGTCCGTAATACCTCCACACTTGGAATTATCAGCGATGTTTATAAGATAAACCGAAGATTTGACGACGCCAGGGAGATCCTGCTTCTGGCAAATGAAAAAAGTCCGCAGAACAGGCGGATTGTCTATGCGTTGTGCGATCTGGCGATCAAGACCGGCCAGGTTGTGGAAGCTGTGGAATATTATAAGCAGTTTGTACAGCTTTCGCCAAACGATAACAGTAAGTATATCCTGTTGTATAAAATTTACGAGGCACAGGATATCAGCCTGGAAGAGCGGATCGCTGTTTTGAAAGAGTACAAAAAACGCGAATATAATGAAAAGTGGGCATATGAGCTGGCATTTTTGTATCACAGGGTCGGACTTGCCACGGAGTGTGTAGAGGAGTGCGATCAGCTGATCCTCTGGTTCGGTGAGGGCAAATATGTGCTCAAGGCGATGGAGTTAAAGCGCCTGTATGTACCGCTTTCGCCTGCACAGCAGCAGCTTTACGACAGTCAGTACGGCGGCAGAAACGCAGTAGAGGAAGAACCGCAGGAAGCGCCTGCACAGGAACAGACTCAGGCAGTCCGGTCTGCTGAAAGCAAAGAAAAAGCAGATCTGGATATCCATGTAAAACCGATGGATATGGGACAATATAATACGATCAATTTACAGGAAGCGCTTGCCGCGAGCATGCGTGACGTGTTTGCGGTTGACAGGGAAGAGGTAAAGACGGCTTCTCCTGAGCAAGAAGAACCTGACCTGATGAAAAATCAGCAGACCGTTTACGCTGCAGAAAATGGAAATGGGGAATATCAGGAAGACATTTCCCGTGTCCTTGAAGAATCTGACCAGTGGGACGCACAGGCAACGGGACAGCTCGATACGGAAGAGACGAAGCTGGCGGCAGATGCAGTGGACGCGGCAGAGTCCGTCAGCGTGCAGCCTACACAAAGCACACCGCAGGTGTATGCTGACGTAGAACCGACATTACCTGTCGCATCGTCCAGCGAGGCATGCGCTTACGTTGCCGAGCCGGTAAACGCGCAGCCTGAGGCACCCATCCTCGCGGCGCAGGCCGCGCCGGAACAGACTCCTGCGGTGACAGATCCTGCGGATGCCGGAATGCAGGAAATCCATCCGGCGGTGGTGGAGACTCCCTGGATGCCGATGGAAACCGACAAAATCGAACACATACAGGGCGTGGAAATACAGGAAAAGGCTGCGGCAGTCCCGGAAAGACAGCCGGAAAGGAAGGCTGTTGTGGGAAACACTAAGATAGAACGCCAGACGACCGGCCAGATGAACATCGAAGAGGTGCTCAAGGAATGGGAACGGCTGAAAAAGGAAAATGAAGAAAAGAGAAAACAGGAAACCAGACAGTGGATGCTCCAGCAGACAGGTTCCCTGTTTGATGATTTTGATGAAAGCTCCAGAAACGGCGTGCTGGAACAGCTGCAGAGAGAAGAATCCCTGCCGGTAGAAGACGAGAAAGCTCCTGCAAATGCTGAAAATCAGGAAGCGCCTGCAGGAGAAAGAGCTGCTGTAGAGACGACTGCAGCAAAAGCACCGCTTGTCGATCCGTCCAGAGAAACCGAGACGGAAGAACTCGAAGAGATCGAGGAAGCGCCGCCGGTGGCGGATGCCGCACAGGGCTACACAGAGCAGAATGCAGAAACAGAAGCGCAGGATGCAGAGCCGGTACAGCATTATGCGAAACAGGCCGCACCGGAAAGGATCGGAGCGCCTGCAACAGAAGAAACCAAAGCACCGCGTCAGGAAGCACCTACAGCGCAGCCGGAGGCCTCCGGCGAAGAAAAGCGACTGCAGGAGCGTGTATCCCAACAGCAGGCAGCCGAGCGTGTGCGCAGCATGACAAAGGCAGAGCGCAAGCTTTTTGCCCAGTTCATCCCGACCAAACGCGCAATGCGCCAGCTGGTCGCAGCGCTGGATGAAATCAGCCTTTCTGCGTACACTGGAAACGTTGTGATTACCGGTATGCCAGGCTCCGGTACACTGAAACTGACAAAATGTATGATCCGCGAAATTCAGGCGTCCGACGGAAACTTCTCCGGCAAGGTTGCCAAAGTGAACGCGGAGCTGATCAATAAAAAAGATGCAAAAGCGCTTGTGGAAAAGGTTGCAAACGGCGCGCTCGTCATTGAGAAAGCCGGAAAGCTTTCCAACGAGGGATGTGAGAAGCTTGCAGACGCATTGAATCAGGAACATACCGGCATCATTGTATTTGTATTGGATGAAAAACGGGCGATCGACCGTTTATATAAGAAAAACGGAAGACTGATGGAAAGCTTTACCGCGCGGTTTGATATCGCGGCGCTGGACAGCGCAACGCTGGTAAAATACGGCTGTCAGTACGCATATACACAGGAGTATTCGATCGACGAGCTCGGCAGGCTCGCCCTGCATACCAGAATCGAGGATATGCAGACCAGTTCGCATGCCGTTACGGTGGGGGAAGTGCGTGACATCGTGGATGAGGCGATTGCTCATGCAAACCGTAAGACGATCGGACACTTTATAGATATTGTGCTTCGGAGACGCTACGATGAAGATGACATGATTATTTTGCGGGAGAAAGACTTTATCTGAGCGTTTCAAATATATCCAAACAGGGGGTTATTATGGCAAAGGCAAAGACAGCGAAAGCAGTAAAAGCGGCGAAAGTGCCGGAAACGGTATACATTTCGGAGGCCGACCAGTATCTGTTTGCTCAGGGGACGCATTACGATATTTACAAAAAGCTGGGCGCACATCAGTCTGTAGAAGACGGGAAGAAAGGAATGAGCTTTGCCGTCTGGGCACCGCACGCAGCCAGCGTTTTTGTGATTGGAACGTTTAACAGCTGGAATGAGACTGCAAACCAGATGGAAAAGCTGGGACCCGGCGGAATTTATAAGACGTTTATTCCGGACGTTGGTCTGGGAGAGCTTTACAAATTTCTGATTATCACGCCGGACGGCAGAAAGCTGTACAAGGCAGACCCGTTTGCAAACCAGGGGGAGGTACGTCCGGGAACTGCTTCTGTTACGACAGATATTACCAATTTTAAATGGTCGGACAGCAAGTGGATTGAAGAAAGAAGCGCGCAGGATCCGGAAAAAGCGCCGGTTGCAATTTATGAGTGTCACATTGGTTCCTGGATGAAGCATCCGGAAACGGAGGATGGATTTTATAATTACAGAGAATTTGCGGATCGTATCGTAGAATATCTGAAAAAACTGAAATATACCCACATCGAGCTGATGGGAATCGCAGAGCATCCGTTTGACGGCTCCTGGGGCTATCAGGTAACCGGCTATTATGCACCGACTTCCCGTTACGGAACGCCGGAGGATTTTGCATATCTGGTCAATAAGCTGCACCGCAATAAGATTGGTGTCATTTTGGACTGGGTACCCGCCCATTTTCCCAAGGATGCCCACGGTCTGGCAGATTTTGACGGTGAGGCGCTGTTTGAATATCCCGATCCCAGAATGGGCGAGCATCCTGAGTGGGGAACTAAAGTATTCAACTATGCCAAGAGCGAGGTTAAGGGCTTCCTGATCACAAATGCCCTGTACTGGATTAAGGAATTCCATGTAGACGGACTGCGTGTGGATGCGGTTGCCTCTATGTTGTATCTGGATTATGGCAGAAAAGACGGCGAATGGGTACAGAACCGTTACGGCGGCAATACAAACCTGGACGCGATCGAATTTTTCAAGCATTTCAATTCCGTGATCCGTGGAACTTATCCGGGTATCATGACGATCGCAGAAGAGTCTACGGCGTGGCCAAACGTGACCGGAAAAATCGGCAGTGACAGCCTTGGATTTACGTTTAAGTGGAATATGGGCTGGATGCACGATTTCTGTGAATATATGAAGTTGGATCCTTATTTCAGGAAGAATGATCATCATGCGCTGACCTTTGCGATGTCTTATAACGATGCGGAGGACTATATTTTACCTCTGTCTCACGATGAGGTCGTACATCTGAAATGCTCGATGGTCAACAAAATGCCCGGCTACAAGGTGGACAAGTACGCAAACCTGCGCGTCGGCTATACTTATATGCTCGGACATTCCGGCAAAAAGCTTTTGTTCATGGGACAGGAGTTCGGACAGGAGCGCGAATGGAGTGAGGCCCGTGAGCTGGACTGGTTCCTGCTGCAAAATGAGCTGAATCAAGGACTGCAGGATTACGTGGCAGAGCTTTTAAAGCTTTATCGAAAATATCCCTGTATGTATGAGATCGACAACAGCTGGGACGGTTTTGAGTGGATCAATGCGGATGATGCAGATCGCAGCACTTACAGCTTTATTCGTAAAACCAGTGGAGAAAAGACAAAGAGATTGCTTTTTGTATTGAATATGACGCCGGTAGAGCGTAAGGATTACTGCGTTGGGGTACCGGAAAAGAAGAAATATAAGCTGGTGTTAAACAGCGCGGAAAAACGCTTTGGCGGCAGCGGAGAAGAACTGAAAACCGATTATACAGCAACTGCAGAGCCCAGCGACTACAAGCCGTACCGGATCACCTTTGACCTGCCTGCATATGGCGCACTGGTATTTGCATTCTGAGAAATGCGTTGTGCGGGTATTCTGATGCCGCAACCAATAGAATACACGCATTGCAGATATTGTTAGAGAGAGAAAAGGACCAAGGGTTCCAAGGGGAATCCAAGGTCCTTTTTTACAGAAAGCGCATCGAAAAAGAGGCCCCTTTGTTTGCTCCTGTTTTCCTCTTTTGTATCGTGTGAAAAATACGGTCAGGAAGGAGCTTATGCGCCAAATTACACGTCTCCTGCAGAGACTTTATCAAGTCCGTTCCACTGATTGAGGAGATAACGGTAACGTTTCATGGCGGCATTGAGCTGAAAAATGTAGCAGTCGATCAGATCAGGATCGGTCGCGTATTCGAACCCGGCATAGGCATTGTCCAGCTCCCATTTGGCGAGCTGCAGATTGTTTCTCAAGGCTTCTTCGGGCGTTTTTGAGGCAAGCTCAGCGGACGGTCTGCCGCCGATGCGAAAAGAAACTTTCATGTGTGTTCCTCCCGGAAAGATAAAGTGGTAACGTTCGAAATCCCCGGTATTCTGACAGCTTTGGCAGGGGAGTTTGTTACAGTATAGAGAAAAACTGGAAGAAATATACATCCGGACAATGAATATCCGGGCAGGGAGAAAAAATATCTGCGGTTATTTCCATCGTATGATACGAATATCTGCGTGACAGGCAGGAATATATATAGATCAACGAAGTCCGGGCGGGAGGGCTTATGAAAAAGGGAGCGGAGCTTGCGCTGAATTTTATGCTGCGGCTGGTTTTTGGAATGATCGCCATTTTTCTGATAAACGGATATCTGCAGGAAAAAGGACTGGATGCGTGCGTCGGAATCAATGCGCTGAGTGCGTTGACGTCTGGATTTCTCGGACTACCGGGTGTTGCATTGTTGTACGGCGTGCGGGTGTATTTGATGTGGTAAAAATACATAAAGATTGCATACCAGGTTTGTCAAAACGTCACAAGTAACATTTAAGGTACTATCTTGCGCTGGACAGTACAGAAAATCCGGTCTATACTTTGTCTTACCATCAGGCGGGATCAATGCAGAGGCATCTGATCCCGGTCCATACCGCTGATTAGCGGTTCTTATATTTTCTGAATTCTGTATTCTGTTATTCATGACAATAGAATACTCGCAGAGCGTGTATTCTATTGTTTAGGAAATTACCAGGAGGAATACGAACAATTGAATAGACGGACATTGGCGATTTGCGATCCGGAGGAGGCGTATGCATGCAGGCTGATGGATGCGCTGAGCAGACGGGAGGATTTTCCGTTTGAGGTGTTGGCTTTTACGGGAGCAGAGCGTTTACAGGATTCTCTCGCCCGAAAGCCGGTACAGATTTTGCTGATCGCGCAGGGGCTTTTTCGGGAAGAGATGAAGGACTGGGTACGGCATGTCATTTTGCTGCAGGAGGAAGAAAACAGCCCGGTACAGGAGCTTCCGTGCGTGAGCAAGTACAGCAGTGTGCTCCGGATTGCAAAAAAAGTCACGGAGACGGCGATGCAAACAGAGAAATTGCCATTTTTGCAGACGGTAGGGAAGGCTTGCGTGTACGGATTTTATACGCCGGTAGGACGCAGCCTGCAGACAACGCTTGCGCTGACGATGGGACAGCTTCTGGCGGCAAATAAGAGGGTGCTGTATCTGAATTTTGAATGCTGTGCAGGGCTGACCGAGATGCTTGGAAAACAGGCGGATAACACAGAGTTCGCAAGTTTGCTGTACTATTTGCAGGAGTCTAAGGAGCAGTTTTTAGGCAGACTGTATCAGGCAGCGGAGTGCATCAACGGAATGGATTTCATTCTTCCGGCGTCATGCGGGTACGATCTGTACGGAATCGCCAGAGAGGAATGGCGGCGTCTGCTGGATTTATTGGATGATGGGCAATATGACGTCATTCTATTGGATCTGTCGGATGGGGTGCAGGGATTATTTGATGTCCTGCGGCGTTGTACGAGGATTTACACGATCGTACGGGAGGACGGCTTTGCCGCCGCGAAGCTTGCTCAGTATCGGGAGACGCTGGAACGGACGGATTATTCGGACGTCTGGGAGCGCTCGAAAAAGTTAAAATTGCCATTTTTCTGCCAACTGCCCAAGGACATCGGAAATCTGTTGACCGGGGAGCTGGCGGAATATACGAAGAAAGTGTTGGATGCAGATGAGCAGGGCGGTGTATGAACAGTTCCGCGTGCAGGTGAAGCAGGAAATTTTGCAGAAGCTGGACTGCGGACAGGATTTTTCGGATGGGCAGGTACGACGGCTGATAGATGAAAGGCTCTGCAGAAGCGACTGCATCGGCAGGCTGGACGTGGCAGAGCGAAGAAAGCTTGGCAGAGAGCTGTTTGCGGCGATTCGGGGTTTCGATGTACTGCAGGAGCTTCTGGAGGACAAGCGGATTACGGAGATCATGGTCAACGGGCCGGATCGGATTTTTATCGAAAAGGACGGCAGGCTTACGCAGTGGCAGGGACGGTTCGAAAGTCCTGCACGGCTGCTGGATGTGATTCAGCAGATCGCGGCGGGCTGCAACCGGGTTGTCAATGAGGCGTCTCCGATTCTGGATGCAAGGCTTTCCGATGGTTCACGGGTAAACGTCGTGCTTTCTCCGGTTGCGTTAAATGGTCCTGCGATGACAATCCGGCGGTTTCCGGAAGAGGGAATGACGCTGGACAGGCTGGTGGCGCTTGGGTCGATTACAGAAGAATGCAAAAGCTTTCTCGAACTGTTGGTAAAGTGCCGGTACAACATTTTTATCAGCGGGGGTACGGGGAGCGGAAAGACGACGTTTTTAAATGCGCTGTCGCAGGCGATTCCGCCGGAGGAACGAATCGTGACGATCGAGGACAGCGCGGAGCTGCAGTTAAAATATGCGCAAAATCTGGTTTCCCTCGAAACCAGAAACGCCAACATGGAGGGATGCAAAACGATTTCCGTGCGGGATCTGATCCGCAGCAGTTTAAGAATGCGGCCGGATCGGATTATCGTCGGGGAAGTTCGCGGTGCAGAGATCTGTGAGCTGCTGACCGCCTACAATTCCGGGCACGCCGGGAGTATGTCAACCGGGCACGGAAACACAGCGCGGGACATGCTGCTTCGGATGGAGACCATGCTCCTGATGGGAATGGACATTCCATTGTCTGCCATACGAAGACAGATCGCATCGGGAATTGATATTTTAGTGCATCTTGGAAGGATGCGGGACAAAACCAGAAAGGTACTGGAAATCGCAGAAATTACAGGATTTTCGGAAGGGGAGATTATGACCAGGACGCTGTATGCCTTTGAAGAGGACGAAAACAGTACGCGGGAAAAGGTCAGCGGCAAACTGGAAAAGAAAGGAGAACTTTGTCATGTGGAAAAGCTGGAAGCGGCGGGCTTTGGCTGAGAATAAAACGGACTATTCCAAATACCGGTTTTCCTGGCAGGAATATTTGCTCTGCTTTTTCAAAGCATTTTTTGCAACAGGCGCTTTTACAGGGATGTTCTACCGGTCATGGCTTGGAATGCTGGCGTTTCCGGCAGTATGGAAGGTTTTATACGGACGCGACAAAAAGAACAGAATTCAAAAAAGAAAGGAAAGACTCTCTCTGCAATTTAAGGATACTATCCTGATGGTAACGGCAGGTATCCAGGCAGGGAGCTCCATAGAAAATGCATTCCTGGATGTGGAACGCGAAATCGGCGTCCTTTACGGACAAAATAGCGAGATGGGACAGGAGCTTGCACTGATTCGCAAGGGACTGACAAACCGGGTGGCGCTGGAGCAGATGCTTCTGGATTTTGGCAGGCGCAGCGGCATCGAAGAAATCCGGGATTTTACAGAGGTGTTTGCAACAGCGCGGCATCTGGGCGGCAACTTAAAGGAGATGATTCAGAGAACAGCAGACCTGACGGGACAGCGGATGGAAACGCAGCGGGATATTGCGACGATGCTGGCATCGAGAAAATATGAGCAGAAGGTGATGATGCTGATTCCGTTTTTACTCTACGGCTATATGCAGGTGTCGTCGAAGGGATTCTTTGACGGACTGTATCATAACCCGGCAGGAATCGCGATTATGACGGTCTGCCTCGGGCTGTATCTGGCGTCGTGCGTGCTGGCGGAGAAGATTATGGATATTCGGGCGTGATAGAGGACATGTGGAAACAGAAAAAAGGAAAAAAGGTTGGACTGTTTCATTCGTGTGCGCTGCGGCTGGTAGTGTTGCAGAAAAAAATGGAACGAAACCGAGGCGGCAGGAAAACGGGAAACAGGCAGGGACAGGAAATTTTGTGCCGGATCTGGGGGCGGGAAACAGGCGCTCTCAAATATCGGGAATTTCAGGTTCAAAAAACAGAGCGCCTGCTGGCGATCCTGTCCGCCGGGCTGGCGATGGCACTGCTTTGTCAGATTTTTTTGACGACAGGAGGTTTAGAGCCATTGACAGAACTGCTTCGCCCGGACAGCGGGGAAGGAGACCGGACATATGTACTGGATGCTGAGGTCGGAGACGAAAAGCTGCGGAGGATTTCGGTATCGGTGCCGGAGCAGGAGCTGTCAGAAGAAGAGGCATCAGCGCTTCTGGATCAGGCACAGGTAGAGCTGGAGCGCTGGGCAGCGGCAATTCCAAACCCAGACAGCGTGGAAGACGATCTGGACTTGCCGGAGAGATTCTGCGGCGGGCTGGTGACGGGAAGCTGGCAGAGTGACTGCTATGACCTGATGGATGCTTCCGGACAGATTCGGAAACAGTGGGTGGAGGAAGGCGGAGAGCTGGTAGTGCTGAGCGTCCGACTGCAGTGTGTTGAGCAGGAGCGGGAATGCTCCTTTGCAGTGCGGATTGTGCCAAAGGGAGACAGTCTGGCAGATCGACTGATGCGCGAAACAGGACGGCAGCTGGAAGCAGAGCGCAGTCTGCAGCAAGCGTCGGCAGCGCTGCCGGAAACACTGGAAGAGCAGCCTGTAAAATGGCGGCTGCATCAGGAACCATATGGGCTGTGGATTTTATGTCTGACGATAGCAGGGGCAGGTTTGATTTCGTTTGCATATGATCACGATTTGGAAAAAGAAGGAGAAGCGAGGCAGGAAGAGCTCGCATTGGCCTATCCGTCCTTTTTAGCGCGGTTGACGCTGCTTGCGCAGACTGGAATGCCGATCCGACAGATTTTTGCGAGACTTTCCAAAGAAAAGAATGGTGTTGTTTACGAAGAGGTGCGCCGGACATTTCGGGAAATGGAAAGCGGAATGACGCAGACCGAAGCGCTGGAACGTTTTGGAAAACGCACCCGTCTGCCGCAATATAAAAAGTGCGCGGCATTGCTGGCCCAGAACATCCGCAGGGGAACAGGCGAACTGATCACTGCACTCGGACAGGAGGCAGAGAATGCGTTCGAGGAACAGAAAGCTGCCGCGCGGAGAAAAGCAGAGGAAGCACAGACAAAATTGTTATTTCCGATGCTGCTGATGCTGAGTGTGGTGATGATTCTGATTTTGGTACCGGCGTGGCTTTCCTTCGGAGGACTGTGACGGTGCCTGGGAAACGTTGCATCGAACGTGCAGTAAGAAACGATAAATGATAGGAAGACGAGGAGGAACAAATATGCTGATGTATTGGAAAAACCGTGCAGTGAATGGAGTATGGAAGCTGCAGAGAAGAGTGTATGAGGTGCTCAGAAATGAAGATGGAGTCGGAACTGTGGAAGTCGTGTTATTGATTTTAGTCGCAACTGGACTCGTGCTGATTTTCAAAGACAGAATTACAGAGCTTGTGACGAATATTTTTGGCAAAATCACGTCCCAGGCAGGGAAGATATGAGGCAGAAAGCAGAAAAGTACGCAGACGTGCATCGTGCTGTATCCTGTGTAGATAAGCCCTGGAGCGAGAGAAAGCAGAGTACGCCTGGCTATATGACGGTATATCTTGCACTTGTTATGGGCATTTTGCTTTCGCTGATTCTGGCCGTCCTGACGGCGGTCAGAATCTCCACGATTCGAATGTACATAGAGTGCTGTGCGGATATGGCGTTGGATTCTGCGCTGGCGGAATATCATCGGGAAATGTTGGATCAGTATGACCTGTTTTTTATCGATACGGCGTATCAGACCGGCGATCCATCCTATCATCGGACGGAAGAACATATTTTCCGTTATATGGAACGGAATCTGCGTCCACAGGAGGAATTTTCAACAGCAGGGGCAAAAGACCTGCTGGGGCTTTCGACAGAAGATGTGGAGCTTTTGCAGGCGGGCGTTGCAACTGACGATGGCGGGACGGTGCTGCAGTATCATATCGTCCAGTATATGAAGGATATTTCCGGGCTTTCTTTGGCGGAAACGTTGCTGGAGCAGGGAAACCAGCTGGAAGATTTGCAGGGACGCGATCTGGAAGCAGAGTGGGATGCTGCCGAGGAATCGCTGAAAGAAGAGATTTTTCGCCGGAAAAAGCTTCAGGATAAAGACTGGGATGGAGAAATTCCGGAAACACCGTCGGATGCGGTGCGGGCGACGCGCAGCGAGGGAATTCTGGGAGCAGCGGTGCAGGGAATGCAGCTTTCCAGTGCGTGTCTTTCCGGGGCGGGCAGACCGTCTGTGCGGCATTTAAACAGTGGAACCGGTTTGTCGGATGGAAAGGAAGCTGTGAACAGCCTGGTCGATCAGGGGCTTTTGTATGCTTATATCCTGAAAAAATGCGGCAGCTTCGGGCAGGAGAAAGAAAACAGCGCGCTCGCTTACGAGGTGGAATATATTTTGCAGCAGCAGACGCAGGATCGGGAAAATCTGAAAAAGACGCTGCAGGAGATTTTGTTGCTTCGGGAAGCTGTGAACGCAGCCTTTCTATTTGGAAGCAGCTTAAAAGCGGAGGCGGAAACCGCAGCGGGCGTTATTGCCATACTGCTTGGCTTGCCTGAGATAAAAGACCTTGCAGCGACCGTGATTTTATTTGCCTGGGCATACGCGGAAAGTGTCAAGGATGTCCGAATTTTGCTGCGGGGGGATAAGATTCCGCTTGTCAAAAGCGAGGGAAGCTGGAATACGCCGTTTTCTCAGCTGTTGACCTACAGAAGCCATCTGGATTCCTATCGTTCGTCTGCGGACGGGATGAGCTATCAGGATTATCTCGGCGCGCTGCTGGTATGTCACGGTGCAAAAAAGGCGATTGCAGGACTGATGGATGTGATGGAGAGCGATATCCGGCAGACGCCGGGAAACAGCAATTTTCGGCTGGATGGGCTGATCGACGGGATGCAGGCATGTATCCGGGTAGTCAGCGGCTATACCGGAAGCTATGAAATCACAAGGCGGTACGAGTATGAATAAGCGATTAAGAGGGGAGGGTCGGGCCGGATGCCTTTTTGGAGAAACCTATTATCGAATGCGCTGCTGTTTTCTCTCCAGGACAGCAGTATAAAATACGGACAACATGCTCTCAATTCCCGGAAGCCCAAAGACCGAATTGCCGGATGGATACGCAGGTGGATCTGTCCGGGGCGAAAAAAGGCATCTCGCCGGGCGCTTCCGGCTGGCATGACGGTGGAGGCAGCAGTTGTACTGCCGGTTTTCCTGTTTGCAGTTGCCAATCTTTTATCGCTGTTTCTGGTATTTTGGACGTATTCCTCAAAAGAAGCGCAGCTGCATCAGACGGCCCGTCAGCTTGCGCTGTATGCCTATGGGCAGGAGGATGGAGAACCGGATGTACGGCTGATGCGGCTGACGCCGGTCTCTGCGCCATTTGGGACAGCCGCTTTTCGGAGCAGCTATGTCGTAAACGGGTGCGTGATGCACAAATGGATTGGCTACAGCGGGGACGGGACGGGAGAAGACTGGGAACGGCAGGAAGAAGAGCTGGTTTATATTACAAAATCAGGAGAAGCCTATCACCGGGAACGGAGCTGTCTCTATTTGAATCCGTCCATCCGCCTTGCAGACCGGGAGGAAATAACAGCAGATTATACACCATGCAGCGTATGTGTTGGCAGGGGACGGTTAGAAAATCGGCTGATTTATGTGACGGACGGAGGAAGCAGATATCATAATACAGTAAGCTGCAGCGGGCTCAGACGGACGATTGAAAGCGTCACGCTGATGCAGGCGCTGGAGATGGGCAGACATGCCTGTCCACGGTGCGGATGACAGAGAGAAAAATATGGAAACAGGATTGGCGGTTTTATTTGGAGTGTGTTGTTCGGTAACGGACTGTAAAAGGCGGAAGATTACATTGTCGGTGCTTTTGGCTGGCGCGGCCGCAGGATGTATTCTGTCCGGGATTCGTATCTGGCAGGGAACGGAGAGTGCTTGGGAAATGTTTGCAGCAATTCTTCCGGCGGTATGTCTGGAAAGCGTTGTAATCCTGACTGCCGGAAAGGTCGGGAGCGGAGACGCGGGAATGCTGCTGGTATTCGGGTTGTTGCTGGGGTGGAAAGCATGCGTTTCAATTTTGTGCATGGGCTGTCTGCTGATTGGTGTTGTAGCTGGCTGCGGGATGGGGATCGGTGTGCTTCATCAGAACAGTAGGCTGCCGTTTGCCCCGTTTTTGTTTGCTGCGACGGTGATTACGCAGCTGTTGCAGACGTAAAGATGAGAAAATTATGGAAAAAAACCAATATCAGAAAAAAAAAGAAGCAGACGGTTATGTGGTCGTAGAAGCGGCGGTGCTTCTTCCGCTTGCCTCGATTTTCATTGTGCTTTTGATCGGACTTTGCAGTTATCTGTATCAGGGCTGTTTTCTGATGCAGGCGGCATATACAGCGGCTTTTCGGAGTGCGGCACAGGAACGCCCGGACGCCGGTTATGCGGATGGGCAGTTAAATCAGCTGTTGGAGGGGGAGGTTCTGTCTTTTGGAAAAGAAGAAAGGCAGATCAAAGCCGGAATGCTTCGGGTTGAAGTGACTTTGGAACGGGAAACGCCGCTTGCACGGTTGGCGGCTGTTGGCGACAGAGGACGGCTGAAGGTAAAGCAGACTGCGTATGTCAGGAATGCGGCGGCTTATATCAGAGGAATCAGAAGAGGAAAGGAACTGGGGGATGAATAAGCAGATAGAGCGAAAAAGTGGACAGGATCGGATTGCGGAAAAAGTGATCTATAAACGGGAATTGAACCATAGCTATATGGTATTACCCTGCCAGGACAAGGATATGGCGGAGCGGTATGATTACCGGATTATGCAGCACAATCGAATTGGAAGGCTGCTTCCGTGCAGCCTGCGGTATCTGGATGGGGAAGAGCTTTTATACTATGACATTACTTCCCGCCAGCCGCTTGCACGGCTGTATGAAAGCCGGAGAATGAAGGCGGCAGACCTGGAACGGATTATCCGGGATACAGCAGCGGTACAGGCACAGCTGGGGGAGTACATGTTGGATGAGTCTGGGGTTCTTCTGGAGGAAGAGGTAATTTTTGCAGATGTGGAGACAGGGGAGCTTTATTTTGCTTTTTATCCAGGCGGACTACAGACTGGAAAACAGTATACGGAGTTGGCGGATTTCTTTCTGGAGCATATCGATCATGGACAGGAGCAGGCAGTAAACCTTGCGTATGAATTCTATAAGCTTTCCAAGGCGGATTACTTTGTGCTGTCCTCTTTCCTGCCGTTTCTGGAGAAAGAGATGGAGGCTTCGAAGCAGACCGGGCGGGGAAAGGAGCACGGTTGGTGCGTGTCAGGGGCGTACACGGAAAGCGGTGGACGAAACGGCGGAGAGGGAGATTCGGGAGATTGGAGCTGCAGGAGTACTGTTGGGGCGCGCATAACGCTGCCGGATGGCGAATGGCCTGTAGAGCTGCGAAAAAGTGAAAGTACGTCAGAGTCGGGAACTGTAGGGCAGCGAGGTGCTTTGACAGGCGTTTCTTATCAAGACGCTGAATACGCCTCAGATATCATGACAGAGGGGGATGAACAGAAAGCAGCGCACAAGCCCTGGTGGAAGCGGTTGTTTTCAGGATTTCGGAAGAGCAAGTCTGTCGGGGAGGAATGCGAGGAAGTGTCGGTCAGCAGGATGGATCAGATGGTATGGGACAGCTATGAGCAGCAGCTGTATGAAAATGGCAGTCAGGAGACGGTCTATTTTGCCGATCTGGACAGCATGACAGAGCAGTACGATGGGCTGTACTGCCTGAATGCGCAGGGGAAAGAGCAGCGTCTTGTGCTAAAGGGACTTCCGCTTACGATCGGAAAGCTGAAAGGAAGAGTTTCCGTCGTGCTGTCAGACCGATCGGTCAGCAGAATCCATGCACGGCTGGAGGGATACGGAGGAAGAATCAGCGTGCGCGACCTGAATTCCAGAAATGGAACGAGCGTCAATGGACATAAGCTTTCTCCGAACGAAAGCGTGCAGTTACAGGAGGGGGATATGGTATGCTTTGGAAGAGAGCGCTTTCGGTATGAAAGAGTGCAGGAACAGCGTTGACACCAGGACAGGTAAGTGATACCCTCATTTCAGGAGGAAAACGGCTATGGCATACCGGGAAACGATGGAAAACAACGGGATGGAAGCTGGTAGAGCAAAGAACCAAATCCCTTATTGTACAGTGGTGCTGGTAGCGTTGAATGTCATTCTTTTTCTGATCGGACTGATCCTGCCCAAAGCAGGAGAATGGATGGAATCGGAGGGCTGCTTCAGCGTGGTGTATCTTCTCTATGAGCACAGCGGGTTTTATCGACTGATTACGGCTGCATTTCTGCATGCCGACGTCGAGCATCTGCTCAACAACATGCTGCTGCTCTACTGCTGCGGCGATGTGGTGGAAAGATGCCTTGGAAAGGTGCGCTTTCTGATCCTGTATTTTGGCTCTGCGATTTTCGGAAATCTGCTTTCTGCGGCATATGAGCTTTCAACTGGAAGCTTTTATGAATCGATCGGAGCCAGCGGAGCGGTTTTCGGGCTGACGGGTGCGTTGCTTTTTCTGGTAATTGTCAAAAAAGGAGCGGCTGCGGGAATTTCCCTGAAAAGAGCGGTATTCGCCGTTGTCCTGTCTCTGTATGCAGGGTTTGGCAGTGCGTATGTGAACAATGCGGCGCATGTAGGCGGACTGTTGAGCGGTTTTCTTCTTGGATTTTTATTAAGCATTATACCGCCGGTATTTAGAAAGAAGGGATTTTCACATGAAAAAAGATGATTGTATTTTCTGTAAAATTGCAAACGGAGAGATTCCGTCCAATACGTTGTATGAAGACGACAGCTTCCGCGTGATCCTGGATCTTGGACCTGCGACAAAGGGACATGCCCTCGTGATGCCGAAGGAGCATTTTGGAAATCTTTATGAGCTGCCGGATGACTGGTGTCAGAAAGCATTTTCCCTGGCGAAAAAGATGGCAGGCCAGATGACGGAGAAGCTGCACTGCGATGGCTTTAACCTCGTTCAGAATAATGGTGCGACAGCAGGACAGACTGTTCCTCATTTCCATATCCACCTGATTCCCAGATATGAAAATGACGGACAGACGATCAACTGGAAGCAGACCAGCCCGACCGCAGAAGAGCTGGCAGCTGTAAAAGAAGAAATTCTTGGATAAGACAGACGCACGTTCATCCTCGCAAATATCAGGAAAAAGCGCTGTGCATTTGATGTATCCGGAGTCTGGAAACTGCCGTTCCTAAAAGGAAAGGCTGTTTCCTGCCGAATCGTTCATTTGCACAGCGCTTTTTATTCATGTTCAGTCCGTTATCTCGTTTAAAATTTCAAGAATAGAAGGAATTGCATTGGTCTGGCGGCTTTTTTCCATCGCGTCAATATAGGTCTGTCTGGAGCAGTACAGTGCATGCACTTTTTCTATCAGAAGACCGGGTGACAGGTAGTCTTCGTCGATCACCATGGAGAAGCCCTGTGCCTCAAAGGAGCGTGCGTTTAAAATCTGGTCGCCGCGGCTTGCACCTGCAGAAAGCGGAATCAGCAGGTTGGGCTTTTTGAGGGCGAGCAGCTCACAGATTGCATTTGCACCTGCGCGGGAAACGACGATGTCCGCCATGGCGAAGATGTCCTTTAAATCGTCTTTTACATATTCGAACTGCTTGTAGCCGGGTGTTTTTAATAACAGGTTGTCAATTTTATCCTTACCGCAGATGTGCACGATCTGAAAATCATCCAGAAGCTTTGGAAGCGCTTCGCGGACGGACTGATTGATGACCGCAGAGCCAAGGGAGCCGCCGATGATCATCAGAACCGGCTTGTCGGAATGAAAACCGCAGAGCTTCCTTGCTGCTTCTTTATTTCCGTGCAGCAGTTCTTCTCGGATCGGGGAGCCGGTCAGGATACTCTTTTCAGCCGGAAGCGATTTTAAGGTTTCCGGGAAGTTGCAGCAGACCTTTCGGGCAACCGGGATACAGAGCTTGTTGGCAAGTCCGGGTGTCATATCGGATTCATGGATAACGCATGGAATTTTCAGGGAAGCGGCAGCGCGCACAACCGGGACAGATACGAATCCGCCTTTGGAAAAAACAACGTCCGGCTGCAGCTCTTTTAAAATTTTACGGGCTTCGGAAAATCCCTTGAGTACGCGGAACGGATCTGAGAAGTTTTTCAGGTCAAAATACCGCCGGAATTTGCCGGTAGCGATGCCGTAATAAGGAATGTGGTAATCTGCCATCAGGCGTTTTTCCATTCCGTCATAGGAACCGATATAAAATACCTCGTAGCCGGCTTTTTCGAGCTCGGGAAGAAGGGCAATATTCGGGGTAATATGACCGGCTGTTCCGCCACCGGTAAGTACGATTTTTTTACTCATGATGGGATCTCCTCAAAATTACTTTCTGTCGTAAAAATTACTGCGCCTGCACGATTTCTTCCAGCGCGCGGGCGAGCTGATCAGGACATGACGTGGGCTTGAAGCCGCATTTAATGCCCTTTAAACGTGCGATTGCGTCCTCGGCTTTCATGCCGACTACCAGGCTGGAAATGCCTTTTAAGTTGCCGTTGCAGCCGCCGGTAAAAGCGACAGATTTGATTGTATGCTGATCCGGTTCCATCTCGATATCGATCAGGGTAGAGCAGGTACCTTTTGTCTTGTAGGTCATAGAATCCTCCTTGTTTTGCCGTCGAAAATTCGATTTTCTTGTTCCGATAGGGATTATAGCAGTTTTCCTGTGAAAAAGAAAGGCGGAAATTGGAAATCGATTGTGCGCCTGCGAGGATTGCAGCCGGGAATCCAGGGGCCTTATACTAAAGAAAAAGCGGAACCTGCGCGGCATCAGGACGCAGGAAAGCAGGATGGAGGAAAGCATGACAAGATATCTTTTGATGGGAACAGCAGCGGCGCTTTTGTTTTTTAGTATTTTATGCAGATTTTTTCCGGGTATGCGGCTGAAACGGCTGCTTGGGGAAACGGCGAATCTTTCTGTTTCACCGAATACAATTTTACGGCAATGCGTGTTGAAATACAGCAGCCTGTGCGAATTAAACGGCGGCAGGATGAATACATCGGTTTATGTGGAAAAATTTCTGCGACAGTTGAAATTCGGACGGTTCAGCCTGCGGTTCTGGGACAGACTTGGCGGGCAGCTTTTGCTTCTGTCTGTTTTTGCAGACGGAATCGGAGCCTGCATGGGGCTGATGGGCGGACAGACGCTTGGGAATGTGATCTGGTTTTATCTGCAGGCGTTTTTGAGTCTGTATCTGTATTTTGCGGTGATTGGGATGATCGATACGGCGTCGACGGCAGAGGAACTGAAAATCACGCTGGCGGATTTTCTGGAAAACCGTATGTCGGAGCGGCTGGCGCAGGTAAAGCGGGATAACGACTATCTGGATGAGCAGGAGCGAGAGGTGCGTAGAGAGGTCGAGAGCGTGGGGCAAACCGCTGCTGTCCGCAGAATGCAGGAGCCCAGGGCAGCTGAGTCCGAGTTGACAGAGCTTTTGCGGGAGTTTCTGGCTTGAAGTGCTGTGCGTTTTTTGCTACTCTTATAGGAAAACAGCAGACGGCGCGAATACGCCGGATGAAAAAGAACCCAGGCGGTCGAAGGAACGAGCCGCAGAAATGAGAGGAACACATGAAGATTGTAGTATTGGACAGAAGCAGTGTCGGTGAGGATGTCTCCGTCGAAGCGATAAAGCAGTTTGGCGAGGTGGATTTTTACAACAGCACGCCGGATGAGCTGGTGGCAGAACGGATCGCGGATGCAAATATCGTTGTGGCAAACAAAAGTCCGATGAATGAATCCACAATGAAGGATGCAAAGCAGGTGAAGATGATCTGTCAGCTTTCCACCGGCTATGATAACGTAGATATTGAATATTGTAAAAACAGAGGCATCCATGTGGCAAACGCGCGGAATTATTCGACGGCTGCAGTTGCGCAGCATACAGTTGCCCTGGCGCTCTCTGTGCTGGAAAACCTGCCGTATTATGATAACTACGTAAAATCCGGCGCGTATGCATCACAGCCCCGGTTTGCTCATTTTAAACCCTGGTATGAACTGGAGGGAAAGACCTGGGGCATCGCCGGAATGGGAAATATCGGGAGACGGGTTGCGAAGGCGGCAGAAGCCCTGGGCTGCAAGGTTATTTTTTATGCAACCTCAGGACACAGCGACTGCAGGGACTATGAACGGGTGGATTGGGATACCCTGTTGGCACAGTCAGATATTTTGTCTCTGCACTGTCCTCTGAGCGACAGAACGTTTCACCTGATGAATGCGGACGCCTTTTCCAAAATGAAAAAGAGCGCAGTGTTGATCAATGTGGCGCGCGGTGCGGTTGTGGATACGGATGCGTTGTATGAGGCGTTGGTAAACGGAGAGATCAGAGGAGCGGGCACGGATGTGTTCGAAAAGGAGCCGATCCTTGCAGATAACCCCCTGGCGACGCTGAAAGAAACCGGAAAGCTGCAGCTGACGCCGCATATGGCCTGGGCGAGCATCGAAGCGCGGGAACGCTGCGTGGAGGAGACCTGTAAAAATATCGCGGCATTTATCAGCGGAGAAGGACGCAACCTGGTTGTGTAAACTTTTTACAACACTTTGCCCCTGCCATTCGTTTTCCTAATGAAAGCAGAATTACAAAGCTGCTCCTGTACAGGATGCCGGAAGACGTTCCGGTTAAGGGACGGAATAAGTCCATAATTGTAGTATCTATTAAAATCCTGGACACAGCCGCTTTCCGGCGCTGTCAGATGCGGCAGCAGGGAAGCGGCTGTGAAAATTTTATTACTGTTTTACTTTTTCAATGGAAATAATTTCACCGGTAAAGCTTTCGATTTCGGATAAAATACCGGTATAGGTGACGGTCACGCGGTCGCCGGATTTGATCTGGTCGAGCCCGTCCGGTCGCTTATCGGAATCATAGGAAAATGCGTGGGGTGTCCCGTCATCGGAAACGACGACGAACATAAAGTCCTTCATTTCCTGAATTTTGCCGGTTACGGTGGATGTTTTGCCGGACATCAGACCGTCCTGTGTTTCGGCGGCAGTTCCGTTGGCTGCGCTGTTTCCGTTGGAGTTGGAGCCGGACGCCGTTTCGGAAGGAGCGTTTCCGATAAGATCGGTGGCGCTGCTCTCCGGCGTGATGGAGTCGGTCTGTCCGTTCATCGAAGTTTCTTCGGAAAAATCAGATTCCGAAGCGATCTGGGTCTGCGGCGGAACGGTTTCGGTCGCAGTGTTTCTGCCGCATGCCGCAGCGAACAGCAAAATCGTGGTTAAAAGAATGGAACCTGCAAAAGAAAGTTTTTTCATAATTTCCCTCATTTCTGCGCACATTTTTTGCGCATGTCGAGTTTGTGTCAAGTGCGCACAGACACAAAGCTCGCGATTGAAAAATTTTCTTTTTCAATCTTTATACCTCCGTTTTTTTATTATGTGCAGAAAAAAATGAGATATGCGGTATTATTAAAAAAAGGGCTTTTGGGGGTTGGGCTTGAAAAAGTGGGAAGCTTTTGTTACGATGGGAGCAGAAAAAACGTCGGAGAGAGGGGACGACATGACAGCGCTGGAATTTATTCACAAACATCAGAACGATGAAGATAACGGGGAATGTCTGATTCTGCCGGATGGCAGTGTGGAAGAGCCGTTGCCTTCGCATATTGGCAGGCTGGTTGAACTGACCGGGATGGATGCCGGCGCTTTGCACGGCAGAATGGAAAAAAATATGGAGCCGCTGTTCTGGCTGGTGGAATACACCGGCTGCATGTCCGTGTGGCAGACGCGGGTAGTAGCGCCGACAGTGCCGACGGGGCAGCAGCAGGCTGCGCTTGAAGAGCTCCATGACGCTGCATTTCTGGCGCCGAAGTATCTGATGCAGACGCCGGGACAGGAATATGTGGAGAGCGTGCACCAGGCGAAAGAAGAGCTTAGGGATAGATAAAAACAGCCGCTGCTGCCGGAAAAACCGATGCAGAGCGGCTGAATTTATATGATGGGTCTGGAGCCTTACAGTGCTTCAAACATATCGGAAAGTCTTTTTGCGGATGCCGCGAGGTCGCAGAGCCCTTTTTGGGTCGTTTCCGGTGTAAATGCTTCGAGGTAGCTGCTCGCTTCCAGTGTAAAGTAACCGGAGTAGTTGATGTCCTTGAGCGCCTTTACGACAGCGTCGAAGTCGATGGACATGGAAAACGGAATCTGATGGGAATCGTGCCAGCAGTCGTTATCGTGGATATGCAGCGCCTGCAGACGGTTTCCGAGTGCGCGGATCATGTTGGCTGCACCTTCTCCGGAACCGCGCATTTCTGCATGTCCGATATCCAGGCAGGCAACGAAAAAGTCGTCGTTTACGACGTCGAGGTGTTCGTTAAAGCTTGCAGAGGTCGCACATGCCGCGAAAGAGGACTGATCCTTTTCCTTGTCCCAGCCCCACATATTTTCGGTTGCGATTTTAACGCCGCATTCTTTTGCAAACGGCAGCAGATCAAAGTACATTTCCGCGTTTTCCTGGGCGGACAGGTAGTTGTCCGGATGGATGATGCAGATTTTGCCGCCTGCCTCTGCGGTGCATTCCAGCGCGCGTTTTAAGTAGGGGATGATCGGTCCGCGGGACGGGAACGGCGCGTGCGATTGATTGCAGAGGATGCCGTTGTCGAGACCGATCTGTTTTAATCTGCGCGCGAAGGCGAGATAATTGTCGGAAGCGAGCGGATTGTCATTGGGTAAAAAGCATCCGGCGCTCCAATCATATTTGCACATGTCGAACATGGAAAAATCCCATGCGTCAAAGCCTGCTTTGGCGGTATATTCTACAGCCTTTTCTTCGCCGACCAGCGCTGCAGCCGAGGCGATTTCTGTCGATATTTTCATAAGTCCCTCCCGTTTGTAACGCACGCGAAAAAAGGATGGCGTGCGGTAATATGGAGCCGAGGCACGGCTCGTGTCTACGCACAGTATAGCATAGCAGAGGGGGGAAAAACAGAGGAAGTTTGCGAATTGAGAAAGAGTTTGAAAAAATGAGGTGTGGCTTTTGATGCCACACCTCAGAATTTTTGTAAACCTTGGTAAATACGGGATTTTTCATTAACCGAAGTATCTCTTTAACAGACCCTCAAATGCTTTTCCGTGTCTGGCCTCGTCACGGGCCATCTCATGAACAGTATCATGGATTGCATCCAGGTTCAGAGCCTTTGCTCTCTTTGCCAGATCAGTCTTACCAGCGGTAGCGCCGTTCTCAGCTTCTACTCTCATCTCCAGATTCTTCTTGGTGGAGTCGGTAACAACTTCGCCTAACAGCTCTGCAAATTTTGCAGCATGCTCAGCTTCTTCGAAAGCTGCCTTTTCCCAGTACAGACCGATTTCGGGATAGCCTTCTCTGTGTGCAACTCTTGCCATAGCCAGATACATACCAACTTCAGAGCACTCGCCCTCGAAGTTTGCTCTCAGGTCAGCGATGATATCTTCCGGAGCGCCCTGTGCAACGCCTACAACGTGCTCAGCAGCCCAGTTCATTTCGCCGGACTGAGCGACGAATTTGGAAGCGGGAGCATGGCAGATAGGACATTCTTCCGGAGCCTTTTCACCTTCATAAACATAACCACATACAGAACATACGAATTTCATAATTTTAATCCCCTTTCTTATTCATGACAATGGGTTTCATTGTCTGATTTGTTGTGAAAAATTAACTGTGCTGTTTGTTTAAACAGCAGTGGCAGATCCCCTGAAAATACACTGCATGTCCGTCGATCCGGTTTCCATCCACGGATGTCCCGTGAAGAGAATCGAAGGAATCCGGAAATTCGGTGTGCAGGTCGAGAACGCTGCCGCATTCCGAGCAGATAAAGTGATAATGACGGCTGGTATCGGCATCGAAGTGATCCACACCGTCCCCAAGCCGGAGTCTTGCGATCTCACCGAGGTCAGCAAGCAGCGTCAGGTTCCGGTAGACAGTTCCAAGACTGATGTTTGGAAAGTCTGCACGGAGAGAGTGATATACCACATCTGCGGTCGGATGATCTTTGCGTGTCATAAGGAAGCTCTTGATTGCTTCCCGCTGACGGCTGTACTTCAAAGCCGGCATTGCTTCATCTCCTATTCGACAACGATAATCGTTATTGTTATCATGGCTTTATTATAGGTCGCCGATCCGGAAATGTCAACACCATTTTTTAGATTTATACATTTTTTAGAAATATATTCTTTCTATTTTATAAAAAGAAAAAAAGGATGTGGTATACTGAAAACAGTAATGCAGTGCAGTCGGGAAATGCAGACTGTCTGCAGCAAAAGACAGGGAGTTGTCAGATCATGAAATTTAAGACAAAGCTTGCAATCACATTTTTGACGATCATCCTGCTTCCGGTTTTATTGTCCCTGTGTGCGTTTCTGGGTATTGGGACGGTCATGATGCGGTCGGGAGATCAGACGACCTACGGCGAAGGTATGCGGGCGTACAGCATGATGTCGGAATCGATCGATGCGTTCAGTCAGGCGACGGATGAGCTGTTCGATACGATTCAGGAGCAGGCGCGGGAAAATACGCACCGGCTGGAGGACAAGGCGTATTTGGATAAATTAAATGAAGAAGCGGCGGATAAATCTTCCTATATTATCATCCGAAAAGGGGATCAGATTTACTATGCCGGAAATGCGGCTGCCGCGCAGCAGATTTTTTCCAGGCTGCCGGCGTATGGGCTGGAGAGCGAGGAAACGGATTCCGCATATTACTTTAATGATATGCGCAAGCTGGTAAAACAGATTGATTTTCAGTTTGCAGACGGGACAGAGGGCAGCGCATTTATTGTAACGCGGATCACGAGTATATTTTCCAAGACGTTCCTGCTGGATATGTTTCTGGCGATCATATTTATTCTGGTGCTTACGGCGATGGTGCTGACCCAGTGGATCCATAAGGATGTATTTGCTCCGATCAACCGGCTGAATCTGGCGATGCAGAAAATCGCGGAGGGAAACTTCGATTATATGCTGGAATCCGAGGACGACAACGAAATTGGCGAGCTGTACCGCAACTATGAGGACATGCGTCTTCGGTTAAAAGAGTCCACAGAGGAAAAGATTCAGAACGAAAAGCAGAACCGCGAGCTGATCAGCAATATCACGCATGATTTAAAAACTCCGATCACGGCGATCAAGGGCTATGTGGAAGGAATTATCGACGGTGTGGCGGACACACCGGAGCGTCGGGACAAATATCTGCGCACGATTTACACAAAAGCAAACGACATGGATCGGCTGATCAATGAGCTGACCTATTATTCCAGTATTGATAATAATCGTATTCCGTACAATTTCCACCGGATAAACGTTGCAGAATTTTTCGCAGACTGCGTAGAGGACGTCGGGCTGGATCTGGAATCGAAAAATATCCAGCTGAACTATTCCAATCTGGTGGAGCCCGACACCCGGATTATCGCAGATCCGGAGCAGCTCAAAAAAGTCATCAACAATATCATTGGCAACAGCATCAAATATATGGACAAAGAGAAAGGTGTGATCGATATTCGCCTGCTGGATGAGGTGGATTCCATCCGGGTAGAAATCGAGGACAACGGCAAGGGAATCGCGGCAAAAGACCTCGGCAATATATTTGAGCGGTTTTACCGGACGGACGCATCCCGCAACTCCATGAAAGGCGGAAGCGGAATCGGGCTGTCCATTGTGAAAAAGATCATCGAGGATCATGGCGGATACATCTGGGCGACCAGCAAAGAGGGCGAAGGAACATGTCTGCATTTTGTGATTAGAAAATACAGGGAGGCGGAAGCAGATGAGTAAAATTTTAATTATCGAAGATGAAGTGGCAATTGCAGATCTGGAAAAGGATTATCTGGAGCTGAGCGGATTTGATGTACAGATCGAATATGCGGGTGACAAAGGACTTACGCGCGCACTGAAAGAGGATTTTGACCTGATCGTGCTGGATCTGATGCTGCCCGGCATTGATGGGTTTGAGGTATGCCGCAGGATCCGGGAGGAGAAAAATGTCCCGATCCTGATGGTGAGTGCGAAAAAGGATGACATCGACAAAATCCGTGGCCTGGGTCTGGGTGCAGACGACTATATGACGAAACCGTTTTCTCCGAGCGAGCTGGTAGCGCGCGTCAAGGCGCATATGGCGCGGTATGAAAGGCTGACGAGCAGCCATCAGAAAACAAACGATATTATAGAAATCCGTGGCCTGAAAATCGACAAAACGGCAAGGCGTGTATGGATTAACGGCGAAGAGAAAGCATTTACGACAAAGGAATTCGACCTGCTGACCTTCCTTGCAGAGAACCCGAACCATGTTTTTACCAAAGAAGAGCTGTTTCGGGAAATCTGGGATATGGAATCGATCGGCGACATTGCGACCGTAACCGTCCATATCAAAAAAATCCGTGAAAAAATCGAAGTGGACACCGCCAATCCGCAGTATATCGAAACAATCTGGGGTGTTGGATATCGCTTCAAGGTCTGAAGCATATCCGGAAATGAGGGGAACGTGGCAGTAAAAATTATATACGAAGATAAAGATATTCTGGTTTGCGAAAAACCGGCGGGACTGGCGGTTCAAAGCGCCCGGATTTCCGAGCCGGATATGGTCAGTGAGCTGAAAAACTACCTGACGGGGAAGCAGTCGGCGGGCGCGCCCGGCAAATCTGCGGAAATCTCGGCGTTTGGCGGCACCCGACAGCCGGCATCGGCAACGACGTCCGTCGGAGTGCGCAAGCCGCAGTCGGTCTATCTGGGTGTCGTGCACCGGCTCGACCAGCCGGTTTCCGGTCTTTTGGTTTTTGCCAAAAATAAAAAAGCCGCAGGTGCGTTAAGCACCCAGACTGCGCAGCATCAGATGAACAAAATCTATTACGCAGTCGTGTATACGAAAGAAGACCTGACCGGAAAACGCGGAACACTGACAGACTGGTTGGTAAAGGAAGCTTCTATTGCTCGCGTCTGCGATGCTTCGCAGAACGGTGCGAAAAAGGCGGTTTTATCCTGGAAATGTCTGGCATGTCAGGGAAACCGGGCACTTTTGGAAGTGGAGCTGGAAACGGGAAGATTCCATCAGATCCGGGTGCAGATGGCGCATGCGGGGATGCCGCTTCTTGGCGATCAGCGCTACGGCAGCGAAGAGAGTCGGGAGGTATCCATGCAGCTCGGGATTCGGACAATCCGTCTGCAGGCAGTAAAACTTGCGTTTTGTCATCCGACAAGCGGGAAAAGAGTATGTTATGAGCTTACGGACAAACTTACACTTTGAAAGCAAATCTGCGGTTTCGTGGCTGACCGCCCTGTGGATTTTTCTGATGACAGTGGTTTTTCCTTATTCTATGAAGGATCACTATTCCCAGATGGGCGTGCGGAAGTTTTCGTTTTTCCTGACAGTCAGTCTGGTGTGCCTGATTCCTGCAGGCGTGCTGGCGGCTGGAAGCTGGGGAAAAGACTGCGCAGCGAAGGTGTTTTTGCGGATGCACAAGCCGGAGTCAGACGCAAAGACGCAGACAGGTGTGCAGGCACAGGCACACCCAGCCGCTCGTTCTCTCAGCAATTTAGATATTGCCATGCTGTGTTACCTTGCAGCGATTTTCGTTTCGTGGCTATTTAGTGTTGACCGTGCGGCGGCATGGACTGGCACAGATGGCTGGTCGATGGGGCTGCGGACGCAGGTACTTCTTGTGCTGATGTATTTTCTGGTATCGAGGTATCTGATCTGGTGGAAAGGGCTGCTGGCAGTACATATGCTGGCGTCCGGCGGCGTGTTTTTGCTGGGGATCCTGCACCGGTTTTCGATCGATCCCCTCGGAATGTATCAGGGCCTGGATGAGTCGTGGCAGCTGTTGTTTCTTTCGACCATCGGGCAGGCGTCCTGGTATTCCGGATATGTCTGCGTGGCGCTGACAGCTGGAGCTGCGGTGTTTTTTATTGCAAAAGACAATAGAATCCGCATGGCAGCAGGGCTGTACTGCATGCTGGGCTTTGGAACGGTTGTGACTCAGAACAGCGACAGTGCGTTTGCTGCGATGGTGTTTTTGCTTCTGGGATTGTTTCTTGCAGGCTGCGACAGCTTCGATCGGATGGAACGGTTTCTGGAAACGCTGCTGTTGATGTTTGGAAGCTTTAAATTGATCGGAATTTTGCAGGAGTTATTCCCTGAGAAAGCAAAACAGCTCGGCAGCCTTTCGAAATTTTTATCAAAAAGTACGGCGACATGGGTATTTTTTCTGATCGTGTGCATGGGATACATTGTGCTGCTGTTGTACCGGCAAAAGCATGAAGCTGCAGAAATTATCCGCTGTGGGCGGACTTTGCGAAAGATTGCAGTGATCGGCGTGGTCGGTCTGATGCTTCTTTTTGTGGTGACGATTTGGGCGAATACAACCGGTCTGCTGCAGAAATGGTTCGGGGTTTCCAGTACGGGCCAGTATCTTTTATTTGATGAATATTGGGGAAATTCCCGCGGCTTTTCCTGGAGCATCACGGCGGAAACGTTTGCAAAGCTGCCGTTGTGGAGAAAGCTTACGGGCGTTGGACCGGACTGTTATTCGGTTTACTGCTATGCAGACACAGATCTTGCGGGCAGACTGCATCATTATTTCGGGCAGAATCAGACGTTGACGAATGCGCATAATGAATTTTTAAACCAGCTGTTCTGTACCGGCGGGATCGGATTTGCAGCGTTTGTCGGATTTCTGGCTGCTGCGGTGTGTCGCTTCTGGAAAAACAGGGAAAAAGAACCAATGGCGTTGATGGGGCTGCTGGCGGTACTCGTTTACGGTGCGCACAACTTTTTCTGTTATCAGCAGGTTTGCTGCATTCCGTTTCTGTTTCTGCTGATCGCTATGTCAGAAAATCTGGTGCGGAAAGCGGCAGAAAAATAGTAGAAAGGAATACCCAATATCACGAATCGCTTTTTGAATCCTGATCCTGATATCATAATAATGTCGAAATTACTCATACTAAGTCTCAATGGAGATGGGAAAACATCTGCGGAACGGAGAATGGTATGGGTAATTTTTTTGAAAAAAACAGCTGTTTGGAGAAGAAGGATAGCGCTGCGGATGCAGAGGAAAATAGAGAGAATGCCCGGTCTTGCAGGCAAAAAGTGCTCTATGCTGCAGGGCTTGCAGGCGGGTTATACGCAGTGCTTCGATATTTGCTGCCGCTTGTTGCACCGTTTGTGTTTGCTTTTTTCATTGTCCGAATTTTATATCCGCAGCTTTGCCGGGCAGAGAAAAGGCTGCGGATTCGCAAAGACATCCTGATGGCAGGATTTTTGCTGCTTTTGACCGGAATCCTTGCGGCTGGATTCTTTTTTCTGCTGTCAAAGGGAACTGCATGGGCGGTAAAAATCGGAAGTGAGTCAGGAGCGATCAAAGATCAGGTGAATATAGCGTTTGAAAATGGCTGTTGCAGGGCGGAAGAGCTTCTCGGGAGGGAACAGGGAGAAATTCGAACGTTTTTTCAGGATAAGGGAGACGAAATGGCGAAAACTGTCGGTCGGGAGATTTTGCCAAAGGCTGCGGACTGGACGGCGAAATCCTGCAGCTTTGCGCTGCGGACAGGAGCGTTCTGGGGGATCGGGATGATCGCGGCGTTCTGGCTGTGCAGGGATTATGCGCGTTTTTCGGAATGGATGAAAAAGAGCGAGATCTGGGAAAATATTGACAGAATCTTACGGATGACAGGCGGTTACTGCAGGGCGCAGCTGAAAATTCTGGTGATCATATCAGGAATTACAGTTTTGGGGCTTTGGATTGGAAAAGTCAGAAATGGTCTGTGGATTGGATTATTGGCAGGGATTTTGGACGCATTGCCGATGATCGGAACCGGCATTGTACTGATTCCGACTGCAATTTGGCAGCTTTTGAATGAAAATCCTCAGGGTGCGGCATTTGCTTCGGTTACCTACGTCGCGTGTATTGCAGCACGGGAGCTTCTGGAACCGCGCCTGTTGGGTGCGCAGATCGGTCTGCCGCCGGTGCTGATGCTTTTGTCAGTCTATGCAGGTGTGAAAGTGTTTGGAGCCGGCGGCATTTTTCTGGGACCGTTGTATACAGTGCTGTATACAGAAGGACTGCGGCAGATTTTCTGCAGAAGCTGAGGTTATTCAATTCCCATCAGGTGCTGCAGCTGAGAGAAACGCCTCTGTGCACAGGGGCAGACCGCGCCGTTATCCAGAACAATCTGGCAGGGGCGGCGATACAGCGTGCGGATATGCGCAGTGTTTACCAGGCAGGATTTGTGACAGAGAAAAAAGCTCTGGTCGAGTTTGGAGAGCGTTTCATTCAAGGAGCCGCTGCACTGGTAGATCGCAGTCGTCGTATGGACGGTGATGCGGTGCGCACCGGTCGCTTCGATATAAAGAATTTCATGGATTGGTATGAATAAATCCTGATCGGGCATCCTGAAATGCAGCCGACCGTTCGGAGAAGCCGGAATTTTACTTTTCTCGAGAACGCTCTGCAAACAGTGAAGAATCTGCAGGGTGTAGTTCGGATCGTCTTTGATTAAAAAACCCAGCGGTTCTACCTGATAGCGGAACGTTGTCATTGCCATTTCGGAATGCGTCGTAGTAAAAATAATGAATGCGCGCGGATCCTTCTGGCGGATTGCTGAGGCAAGTTCGATTCCATCCATGTCAGAGTGCAGATGGATGTCGAGAAAATAAACGGCATTTTCGGGCTGATCCGGAAGCAGATTCAGCAGCTCATGCGGCGTGTGGACGGCCTGTCGAATCTCCATGTCGTAAGCTTGAATGAAAATGTACTTTTCGATCATGGATTTGAGAAGATCAAGCTGAAGCGGGTTATCCTCACATAAATAAATTGGTATCATGTCATCCCCCATTCTGCCGCAGAAGCGGCATGAAATCTTTATGATTTAATGAGCGCAAGAGAGCGGGAACAGGCAAAGCCTGCTCATCGCGAACGGCGAAATTATTGAGTGAGCTATGCTCACGATATATTATGATAATTCTTTTTGAAGTTGGAAACAACAAGAATCTGTTTAAAAAGACCGTTTTCGCAGATCGTGTTGGAGGTCAGCTCCGGCGCATTGGCGATCAGCATATTTGCGGTGGGAAGTCCAAGACCGCTGTGCGCTTCTTTGGAAGAAATACTTGGCTTGAAAAGCTCTTCCAGAGGGAAAAGAAGCGGCTTCGTCGAGTTTTCAATATGAAAAATAACAGAATGCACCTTGCACACGATTGCAATATGAAACCGTTTCTGTTCGGTTTCGGAAGCAGCTTCGATCGCGTTATCCAGAAAAATACCCAGCACTCTGGAAAGAGTGAGCAAATCAGTGGAAAGTTCTGTGATTTCCTGCGTCAGCTCGAAGGAAACATCCAGCTGACGGTTCATTGCCTGTACCATTTTTGTATACAAAAGACCCTTGATCTCCGTCACCTTGATCAGCGACAGACGCGCAAGGGTGTCGTCCTGATTGACCAGAATGCTGCTGCTCGTGACGATACTGGAATCAAAATAATTCCGAAGCTTGTCCATATCGTTTTCCTGGATGTAGCCGGTAATGGTGGAAAGAATGTTCAGGTAATCGTGTTTGAACCGTCGGATGTCCTGATAATGATTTTCGAGCTGTGCCATGTAGTGTGTCAGATTTTCCTGCTCACGGGCCTGAAGCTCCAGCTTTTTGTTGGCCTGAAGTGTGTTGTAAAGCATCAGAAAAATCAGGACGTTTGCTGTTGCGAAGCAGAAAATCAGGATTCCGTTGAAGAACAGAATATCGCTCGGATAATGAAGCAGACTGCCGAAAATGATGTTGATCAGGAAAATACAGGAACAGATTGTGACCTCCAGAAACAAAAGCAACTGAATCCGCGGAGGGATTACATTTTGATCCGTGACCAGCTTCCGGTGCAGACGGTTGCCGATAAACAGACACGGCAGGATGCAAAGGAGGGCGTGGAGGATGGAGAACAGGAGCGTGAGGGGAAGGGAGGTCAGAATGACATCAAAATCATATCCGGCGATACGCAGCGGAATAGTGACAGCGTAGTCAGTCAGAACACTCCAAGCCCATAGAATCTGAAAAAAGAGAAGATTGTATAATCGATCCTTTTTATGAAACAGCAAAATAATAATCGCTCCAAGTAAAAAGATCGGGATGCCATATTGCCCGGAAAACGGGGCCAGAAAAATACAGATAAAAATTGTGTATAAGTATAGAGGGTAAGTGATTTTTCGGGGCAGACGTTTTGAAAGGATCAGATGACACATCAGTATAAAAGTGGTAGTTGAAATAAGTTGGCATAAAAAAGTAAGTAAAGTCATAAGCAAACCTCCTAGTGCATATATTATATTATCATGAGGACAAAGAAAGATGAAGCAGAAACGGAATATGAAAAAACGTAAAAATAATAACAATAGGTTTGCGTTTGGGTTAAAAAATGATGCGTTTAGGAAAAAATGATTTATCCATAAAAAGGTGTGATATCTTTAATACAGGAGGAGAGGACAATGATAGACAAGCTGGCAAACCAGATAGCGCAATGGAATAGAAGAGAATTAAAACTGACAGAGACAGAAAGTAAAGTCATAGAGTTTGGGCTTGGTGTATTTCTGGATGTGTGCGTAAAATTTTTGATTCTTTTTATGATCAGCGTTTTGATAGGAAAAGAAGTTGAATTTGCATTATGTTTATTATCCTTTTGTGGATTAAGATGTTGGGCAGGCGGAGTTCATTGCCCAACAAGAGGGACATGCTTATTGGCTATGATTGCTTTATGTTTTATTAGTCTTGTGGCAGGTAGCCTTTTAGAAAACTGGGGAATTGGAGTATTTGTTGTTTTATGGGGACTCTGCATTCTGATTTTATGGTTAAGGGCACCTGGAAGAACGAAAACAGCGCCATTGTTAGAAGCAGAAGAGAATCTTCGAAAAAAGGTATATTCTATATTATTTTGTGGAGGGCTGATTTTGCTGAGTTTATTGCTTACAAAATCGAACTGGCGTGGAATTATTGTAATTTCCGCACTGCTGGAGTCGCTCAGTATTCTTCCTTGTAAAAGGAATAAAATATAATACTGAAAAAGGAGAATATTTATGATGAAAGAAAAAACTGCAAAACTGGTTAGAAAAATTGCATTGAGTTCCGCAAAAAATGCAGTGAACAGAAAGCTGATTTTAATCCTGCATGAGCCCGAAGTACCTGAATTTGTCCGGAAATACATGGAGAAAAAGGAAAAGTAAATTCCGGGAACCGACGTGTGACAGCGTTTAAGACGAATTTCACTGCGTTCAGGAAATTTTGATCTGTGAATGGACAGGCTATGTTACACTGTGAGACAGATAAGGCAGAAGGCGGTTACATAAAAACTCCGGGAGCCTTATTCATTGCCGAAAACGGCATAAAAAACAAGCAGAGCATGTGGGGAATTTGTGTGGTGATAATTAGATCGTGGGATAAATACATTGCTTTGCCTGTTTTTTAGAAGGAAACGAAGGGCGTGCAAAAATCAAAAAATGGTTTTTGCGCGTCTTTTCGTTTGCGGTGATGAGAGTGAAAATTCACTATCACTGAGTGAAAAAAGTGAATATTCACTCTGATAGGGTGAAAATTCACCTAATACTATTGAAAAAAGTGAAAATACAGATATGATATAGCTAAGAACTAGATTTATCTAGGTAGGAACCGGGGGTATGGAGATAAAAGCCAGGAGGTGCTGTACGTGCAATATGAAAGCGAACGTATTGAATATAAATCCCAGATGATCGATGATATTTATAAAGAAGTGATCGCTTTTGCAAATACAGAAGGCGGCGTAATTTATATTGGAGTTGACGATCAGGGAAATCCTACGGGAATTGAGAACATAGATGAAACTTATACCCGTTTGACAAATGGAGTCCGGGATGCCATTGCACCGGATGTGACCATGTTTGTGCGGTATGTCCTTCGGGAGAATAAATTTATTCAGATTGAAGTTGGAGAAGGCTCTTATAAACCATATTATCTGAAAGCAAAAGGAATCAAGCCGTCAGGCGTATATGTCCGTCAGGGTGCGTCCTGTGCACAAGCGTCTCCGGATCAGATTCGTCAGATGATTAAGGATTCTGACGGAGATGTGTTTGAAGAGATGCGCACCGTTGAGCAAGGATTGACATTTCAGGAAGCAGAAGAGGCATTTGCACGATATCATGTAAATTTCACAGAAGATAAATATATTGCATTGGGCCTGCGAAATATCCATGACGATCAGTATACAAACCTGGCGTTGATCTTATCAGACCAATGTAAGCATACGACCAAAATCGCGGTATTCGGAGACGATGCCAATACGGTATTCAAGGATGCGAAGGAGTTTGGCGGTTCTGTTTTCAAACAGCTGGAGGAAAGCTATGCGTATCTGTCCCTCTGTAACCGGACGACAGCGATTTTTAAAGGGCTGGAGCGGATCGAAAAATCGGATTATCCGGAGGAAGCTTTGAGAGAAGCGTTGCTGAATGCCCTTGTTCATCGGGATTACAGTTACAGTGGAAGCATTATTATCAATGTCAATAATTCCTGTATGGAATTTATTTCGATTGGAGGGCTGTTGCCGGGGTTGTCAGCGGAAGATATCCGGAGTGGAATTTCCCAACCGCGCAACCGGAGACTGGCGGAAATTTTTCACAGATTAAAACTGATAGAATCCTATGGGACTGGCATTCGAAAAATATTTGCACTCTATAAGGGCTGTGCGGTGCAACCTAAAATTGACGTGACGCAAAATACGTTTAAAATGATCTTGCCAAACAGAAATGCAGACATGCCAGAGCAGGAAGCTTTGACAGTTGCAGCAGAGAAACCTTCGACGGAAATTACGTCGCAGATGAAAATTGTGCTGGATTATCTGGCGGAGTATCAGGAAATGACGGAGGAAGAGCTGCAGGAGCTGCTGAATATCAAAAAAACGAGAGCATATTTGCTTGCACGTCAGATGAGTGAAAACGGATTGATCGATATTATCGGACGAGGAGCGGAAAAAAAGTATAAACTGAAATAATCAGGAGCAGCGCGCCCGGCATCATTTCATCCACCGGACGCGCCAATACTTTTCGTTTTCCGGTTGACAAATCCGGAGAATTTTTTTATCATCAATAACAGATAGAAAAGAAGCGCAGAAAAGGAATAGTAGAGATGGGAGCGCACTTCAGAGAGGCTGCAATGGTGGAAGCAGCTGTGCAGAACATTTTGAACCGACCCTTGGAGCTTTGCCCCAATAAGGCAGCGTAGGTCCGGCGTTAACGGATGCAGAGCGAACATGCAGAGTGCATGTTAATTGGGGTGGTACCGCCGGATATCCGGTCCCTTTGGGGATCAGGTATCTTTTTTTTATTCATGGCAATAAAGTGTCCGCAGAGTGTGCATTCTATTGTTTTTGAAAAAAAATGAGGAGCCGCCAGTTTAGATTTACAGGGAAAAGGAGGAAATAACATGGCAGACAAAAAGATGGTAGAACAGATTACGTCCATGGAAGAAGATTTTGCACAGTGGTATACCGATGTGGTTCTGAAGGCAGAGCTGATCGGCTATACCAGCGTAAAGGGCTGTATGGCGATCAAACCAGCCGGCTATGCGATTTGGGAGCTGATCCAGAAGCAGCTCGACGAGAGATTTAAAGCGGCAGGGGTACAGAATGTATATATGCCCATGTTCATTCCGGAGAGCCTTCTGGAAAAAGAAAAGGATCATGTAGAAGGATTCGCGCCCGAGGTTGCATGGGTAACCTATGGTGGTTTGCAGAAGCTTCAGGAGCGTCTGTGCGTTCGCCCGACTTCTGAGACACTGTTCTGTGATTTTTATAAAAATGATATCCAGTCCTACAGAGACCTTCCGAAGGTATATAATCAGTGGTGTAACGTTGTTCGCTGGGAAAAAGAAACCCGTCCGTTTTTGCGTTCCAGAGAGTTTTTGTGGCAGGAAGGCCATACGGCACATGCAACTGCTGAAGAAGCAGAAGAGCGTACGATCCAGATGCTGAATGAATATGCGGATTTTGCTGAGCAGGTACTTGCGATTCCGGTGATCAAGGGACGCAAAACGGAAAAAGAAAAGTTTGCGGGTGCAGAAGCAACCTATACAATTGAAGCGCTGATGCATGATGGCAAGGCATTGCAGTCCGGTACGAGCCACAACTTCGGCGACGGCTTTGCAAAAGCCTTCGGCATTCAGTTTACGGATAAGGACAATAAGCTGAAATATGTGCATCAGACCTCCTGGGGTGTGACGACCCGTCTGATCGGTGCGCTGATCATGGTACACGGTGATAATTCCGGTCTGGTTCTGCCTCCTAAGGTTGCTCCGACACAGGTTGTGATCATTCCGATCCAGCAGAGAAAAGAGGGCGTACTGGATAAGGCATATGAATTAAAAGATCGTCTTTCCAACTTCCGCGTAAAAGTGGACGATACCGATAAGAGCCCCGGCTGGAAATTTGCAGAGGCTGAAATGCGTGGTATTCCGGTTCGTGTTGAGATCGGACCGAAGGATATCGAAGCAGGCAAATGCGTTCTGGCACGCAGAGATACCGGTGAAAAGCTCGAATGCACATTAGACGAGCTGGAAGCAAAGATTGCAGAGCTGATGGAAACGATCCAGAAGGATATGCTGGAAAAAGCAAGAAAGCACAGAGAATCCCATACTTATGTTGCAAAGAATATGGAAGAAATGGGTAATATCTTAAATAACACTCCCGGATTTGTAAAGGCGATGTGGTGCGGATGTCAGGAGTGCGAGGACAAGATCAAAGAGCAGTTTGCAGCAACAAGCCGCTGCATGCCGTTCGAGCAGGAAACATTGTCCGATACCTGTGTATGCTGCGGAAAGCCTGCAAAGAAGATGGTTTACTGGGGCAAGGCATATTAAATTCAATCAAAAGACAGGCGCTGCGTGCAACGAAAAAGGCATGCAGCGCCTTTTTCAGCGGTGTCATCGCATGGAAAATTGTGCTATAATGTGGATGAGAAAAACAAGCGACGCCAAAGGCGGCATTTAGAAATACAAAGTGGGGACAGGGTATGATATACGAATTATCAGATCTGACCAGGACGATTATGAATTTGGGGTTTTCTCTGATAGGGATCTATTTTGCACATACGTTTCAAAAGTCAAAACGAAAGCTGTGGCAATGTATTTGCACGTGGCTTCTGGTGTATTTATTCTGGATCACAGCCGGTGCATTCCTGGATGCCTGCTTTTTAAACCATTCGGCGTTTCCGAATATGACGCATGAAAGGATCGACATGTTCATCGCACCGCTTGCGATCTTTGCATACCGGTTTCTATATCCGGAAGCACGACTGCCGGCGTGCATTTTCTACTATTATATGGCGGATAACGTGCTGATTTTGCAGATCCTGTTTTCCAGGACGTTGGCGATGCTGCTGGTACAGTTATTTGGACTGCCGGATCAGGAGACGATCCTGTGTGTTTATGTTCTGTCTCTGGCAGTGGTGGTGGTGCTGTATCGCACTTGGGCCCGGGGAAAAATGCGATGTGTCCTGCGCGACTTTCAGGACAGGATGGGACTGCTGGCGGCCTTTGCCTTTGTCAGCTATTATGGTTCGCTGCTCTTGGTGGATGCCTGGGCACCCTGGCAGCCGCTGACAGGTGTAAATGCAGCACGGAACTTTGCGGCGATCATCATTCCTGCGTGTGGCTACGGTGTCTCTTTCCTGGGCGCGGAGGAGCATGTGCGGGCGGAAGAGATGCGAAAAAAAGCATCCATGGATCCGCTGACTGGTTTGAAAAACCGGCGTGCTATGCTGAATGATATTCAGGAAATGCTGGAAACACTTTCGGATCCTTTATGGCTGGTCTGTCTGGATCTGGACAATTTCAAATCGATCAACGATCAGTATGGACATGATATCGGAGATCAGTATCTGCGGCGCTTTGGGACGATGCTGGAAGAAATGACAGAGCAAAATGGCCAGGCCTACCGAACGGGCGGTGATGAATTTGCGGTGTTGTACAGCGGAGGCCCGGCAGAGAAAATCGAAGCTCTTCGGGAATGCTATCTGCAGAGCTTCCGGGATGGAGAAAAGCCGGAGTTTCTGGGTGTTAGCATTGGCTATGAGCAGGTACAGGATTTCGAGTCCCTGGCAGAAGTTATGAAACGGGCAGATGAAATGATGTATGTAGAGAAACGGGCAAAACAATATGCCCGGGGATACGCAGCAGAGGATACAAAAGAAGTTCTTACGAAATAAGCACAATGGGAGATAGGAAATCGATCTGTATATGAAAAAGAAAAAAATATCGTTAAGGAAAATCATTCTTCTGCTGATGATACTCGGAAGTCTGACGAGTGCAGTTGCTATTATACTGACCTCTTATTCCTCCCTGCAGCTGATGAATCAGAATAATATCGAAGATAATATGAAAATGAATCTGTATCAGTTTACAAAAGAATCGGATGAAGCATGTTATAAGCTTCTTCGTGTACTGAATCAGATGAGCGCAGACGGTATGGTTGGAAGCGCTGTGGACAAGTATCTGACACAGGAGGAGCATTACGATCAGTATGTCAATAAGAAAAACCTCCGCGCACAGCTTGTGAGTCTGAACAGCAGCTCGCCGAGTCTCTTAATTGCATTTTATTATGATCCGTATCGGAACCGTGAGCTTGTGCCGAACTATGCAAATGTCAAAATTTCCATGGAATATAAAAGAGCACCGGTTTTATTTGAGGTAACGGTAAATACCTTTCAGGGGATCCACGGATCTGTGTTTTATCAGAATCAGATGCCGGTTTATTCTGCATATAGAAGGGAACGCTTCGGCGACGGAACCTTGCTGGACTGTTATGCGGAGGTAAAGTCGGAATATGAGATCAGTCCGGCAATGAACCGACAGGGTTATGATTACAGTATTTTACAGCTGAATGAAAACGGAGTTGTGACCTATAGCACAAACCCCAAAGTGATCAAGGGGCAGAAGCTGCTTGATACAGCAATAGAAAAAGAAACCAGCAAGGTAATTGAAAAAGACGGCTACCGTTTTCTGATTTACAGGAGCAAGCTGGGATATATGAATGCCCTGTCGCTGCCCAAAGGAACTTATACAGATGAAATTTATGCATGGCGTTTTAAAACGATCCTGGTTGTTCTGATCATTTTTAGTCTGTTTATGTCCTTTGTGCTGTATTTATATCATTTAATTGGAAAGCCTATTCAGGAGCTTGGGACCCAGATAGAACGGATCGGTCAGGGCTCTTTGCAGGATGAGGTGATCCCGGAATGCGGAATCGCAGAATTTGATCAGCTGCTGGGAGATGTAGAGGATATGAAGCAGCAGATTCGGGAGCTGATCCAACGGTCAAGAGAGCAGGAAAAGGAAGCACAGCAGATGGAATACGAAAAGCTGGTTTACCAGATCAATCCGCATTTTCTGCTGAATGTGTTGAATTCGATCCAGTGGATGGCACAGATGAGTCATCAGAAGGATATCGGAGAATACACAAGTGCACTGAAAAAGCTGCTGTCGTATAATCTCGGAAAAGAAGGAAGGGAAACGACGCTCCGAAAAGAGATCGAGATGGTAAAAAATTATATCTTTTTGCAGCAGAAGCGCTATGATTTTGAGGTAGATATTGCGGTGGAGGAAGGCGAGTACCTGAATGTACCGACTGTGCGAATGATGCTGCAGCCTCTGGTGGAGAATGCAATCCGATATGGTCTTGGGGAGGAAGGAAAAATTGCCATCCAGACGTTTTTTGACAAAAAACGGAACCTGGTCGCTGTGACGATCGAAGATTTCGGACATGGACTGAGTCAAAAAGAAATTGATGAAATTAACGAACCCTTCGGCTATCGGTGGAATACAGGAAAAGAGAACAGGGGAATCGGGATCCGCTATGTCAAGGCGATGCTGAGTACATTTTATCAGGGAAACGCGGATCTGTTTGTAAACAGCAAAAGGGGAACAGGAACAAAGATCACAATTATCTTACCTGCAGCTAAAGAGGTGGACGAACATGAATGTTTTGATCGTAGATGATGATAAGCTTGCCAGAAAGGGACTGATCGCAGTGATCGACTGGGAACAGTATGGACTTTGTGTTGTCGGCGATGCGCAAAATGGGAAAAAAGCGTTGGAGTTTTTGGAAAATCATCCGGTGGATCTGGTTTTTACAGATATTGATATGCCGGAGATGAACGGGCTGGAGCTGATGAAAATCTGTAAGGAGAACTATCCGGAAACAGATTTTGTCATATTTTCTGTATATGAGGATTTTTCCTTTGCCAGACAGGCACTGCGTCTGGGAGCACTGGATTATATTTCCAAAATTGAATTTGATCCGGAGGAATGTGATGCGATTCTGAAAAAGATCGTGGAGAAATATCAGAATAAAAGACGGGAAAAGGCAGAACGAAATCTGCGGACAGAGGAAGACTGGGAAGGAGAAAACGTTCGAAAGCTGGAAGAAGAGTTTAAATCGGGGCGATGGATCTTTGATGAAAACGAGCTGGAAAAAATGTCAGAGCAGCTTTCAGAGCTGCCGCTGCGCTATGCGGAACGGATCCTGGTAAGCAGCTTTAACCACCTGCAGCTGTCGCAGCGGGATAAAATTCCGGCATTTGAAACAATGTCGGAGTTGTTAAACTGGATCCACAGCTGGCTGCAGGACAGCTATTTAAACAGCAACAGTAAAACAGATGATATCAGTCTTTGTATCCGTGCAGTTCAATACATTCAGGAGCATGTAACGGAAAGTATACGGGCGGAAGCTGCGGCAGATGTAGTAGGAATGAGCCGCGGATATTTCAGCACCAAATTCCGGGAAGTGACGGGAGAAACGTTTCATAATTGTGTGATAAGATATAAAATGAAAACGGCGGCAAAGGAAATCCGAAAAGGAGAGAAGAGTATGACCGAGATCGCGTTGGAGCTTGGGTACGATAATTTTTACTACTTTTCCAAGCTGTTCCGAAAAGAGTACGGATGTACACCGGGAGAGTTTTAAAAAGGAAGATGAAAAAAATGAGTGTATGAGAAAATCTCTGTAAATAAGATTCTTCTATGATAATTAAGGGCAATAAGCTTACGGATTAGGCTTATCGCCCTTGTTTTATATATAACAGTTGCTTACAGGCATGTCAAGGGCAGGCGGTTTCCCGCCTGTCTTTTTAAGCTGTCTTTTGATTATTCAGGTAAGCGTCCTTCGTACATAATACTCAGTTCTCCATAGACCTGGCCCCAATCCCGGATTGTGGTAGTCCACTTTTTCGTAGCCTCAAAAGTGGCCAAATACAGGGCTTTTAACAGGGCGGTATCGCTTGGAAATACGCTCCTTTGGCGATTCAGCTTCCGGTAGGTGGAATTCAGTGATTCTATCGCATTTGTCGTGTAAATGACCTTTCTGACAGTGGTTGAGAACTTAAAAATAGGGGAAACAGCATCCCAGTTGTCCTTCCAACGCTTCATGGAATTCGGGTATTTGGGAGTCCATTTTTCAGTTACACGGTCTAAGGCAGCCAGAGCTTTCTGCTCGTCAGCAGCCTGATAGATGGTTTTTAAGTCTGTAGCAAAGGCTTTTCTATCCTTATCCGGAACGTATTTCAGAGTATTTCTTACCTGATGAACAATACCTCTCTGGTATTCTGTTTTTGGAAACGCTGTTGCAATCGCTTCCTTAATGCCTGTAAGGCCGTCGGCGCAGATGATCAGGATATCCTTAACTCCTCGATTTTTCAGTTCATTTAAGACTGAAAGCCAGTATTTCGCACTTTCATTGTCACCGATTGTAATGGTCAGGACTTCCTTTTTGCCCTCTGTATGAATACCCAGAATGACATAAGCTGCAAGTTTACGAATGATTCCATTATCCCGTACAGAATAATGGATTGCATCGATGTAAAGGATCGGATATACCTCATCCAGTGGACGGTTCTGCCAGTCTTCAATCTGAGGAAGTATTTTATCTGTCACGTCAGATATGAAACTTTCTGATGCTTCAAAACCATAGATATCTTCGATTGTTTCCGAGATCTGGCGAGTGGTCATTCCCTTTGCATACATAGAAATGATCTTCTGATCAATATCAGAAATATCTTTCTGACGCTTTTTCACAATCTGTGGTTCAAAGGTCGATTTTCGATCCTGTGGGACTTCGATTTCCATAGAACCATACCGACTGTTTACCTGCTTATGTTTATAGCCGTTGCGATAATCATCGTTGTCAGAACGCTCGGACTTTTCGTATCCAAGGTGATCATCCATTTCGGCCTCCATCATTTCTTTAATGGTGCCACCTAAGAGATCTTTGAGAGCATCCTGGATGTCTTCTGCAGTCTCGATATCGTATTCTTCGAGAAGCTGCCGAATGATGTTTCTTTTACCATCGGTCATTTGTACTCTGTGTACAGGTTTCTTTTGTCTTGCCATAATAAAAGGCCCTCCTAATGATAATTATTTTATCATAGAAGGACCTTGCCTAGATTATTTTACAGAAAAAGTATCACAGACTCGAAATGTTGGCATATTCAAGGTCAAGCAAATCCGTGATACTATTCATATAGCCTCCTTTGTAAAAAATATTTCCGCAAAAATATCATAAGAGAAGAAGGCTAGAAGGGCCAATAGCACTTCAAAAAAGAAACAGGATTAACCAGCTAATAACTGATTAACCCTGTTTCTTATTATGTTTATAATGTTTAGCCCCTCACGAAGAACCCTCAAACCAGCCCCTCATGAAAGCCTCTCACGACAACCCCTCAAGTTGTACCCTCACGAAACTAGCCCCTCAACAACTTTGAATACCAAAAAATGTTCGATTTGATTCGGACATTTTTTTAAATTAAAAAAAAGACTGTAAAATCAGAAACAATATCGTCTAGTGAAAAATATGATTACAGGATAAACTGTCTATAAAAGAAGGGAGGTTTACTCATGTACATTAAAAGGTTTGTGAAACATTATTACATAATGCTGGTACCGGCTTTCCTGTGGCTGTTCTTTTTCAGTATCGTGCCTATGTTTGGAATCGTGATGGCTTTTCAGGATTATAATCCGGGACAGGGCATCCTGCATTCCAAATTTGTTGGTCTGGCTAATTTTGAGTATATGTTTCAGATGAGTGACATTGCGCAGGTTTTGCGTAATACAGTCACTATTGCTGTGGGTAAGATCATTGGAAATATTATTTTCCCGCTGATCTTTGCATTATTATTAAATGAACTGGCATTGAAAAGACTGAAGCGTCCGATTCAGACAATCGTATACTTACCGTATTTTCTGTCCTGGGTTATTCTTGCAAAGATCGTGCTGAACATTTTCGGTTATACAGGACCGATAAATCAGCTGATACAGCTGTTTGGTGGTGACCCGATCAATTTCTTCGGGGAAGCAAAGCTGTTCCAGCCGCTGGTGATTGGTACGGACATCTGGAAAGGGTTCGGTTATAATACAGTAGTTTATCTTGCTGCTATCCTGGGTGTTGATAAATCATTGTATGAAGCGGCAGCAGTAGATGGTGCCGGCAGGTTTAAGAGGATATGGCATGTGACGCTGCCGGGTATAAGGACGACAGTAGCACTTCTGGCTATCCTGTCTCTTGGCAATATATTAAATGCAGGATTTGACCAGATATATAATCTGTATAACCCATTGGTATATTCAACAGGAGATGTTATTGATACATGGGTATACAGGGCTGGTTTACAGAATCTGCAGTATTCTCTGGCAACAGCAGTCGGATTATTCAAGTCTGTGATTAGTGTCATATTGATTGCCCTGGGTTACTGGCTTGCAGATAAATTTACCGGTTATAAACTGTTTTAGGAGGTGATATCTATGATTGAGAATAAAAGCCTCGGATCCAAGATTTTCGATGTTTTGAATGTGGTGTTCCTTGTTATAGTTACGTTGATCTGTATTATGCCTGTATGGTATGTCCTCTGTGTATCCTTGAGCAGCAAGGAAGCCGTTAATGCAGGAAAAGTTGCTTTCTGGCCGGTTGGCTTCAATCTGCTCTCCTACCAGAAGATTTTGGGAGAAGGTGAATTTTTTGGTTCGTTCCTGATATCTATAAAAAGAGTAGTACTGGGTACTGCTGTCAGCATGGTATGTGTTCTTATGGCAGCGTTCCCGTTGTCAAGAACGAAAAAGCAGTTCCCCCTTAAAGAAATCTTCATGTGGATTCTTGTATTTTGTATGTTATTCAACGGTGGTACTGTTCCATGGTATATCACTATGAGAAACTACCATCTGATGGACAGTATCTGGGGACTGGTGCTGGGAACAGGACTACAGGTGTTTAATGTAATCCTTGCAGTGAACTTTTTTAAAAATCTTCCATCAGAGCTGGAAGAAGCATGTTTTATTGATGGCGGCGGACCGTGGAGGAATCTGATATCCATATACATACCGCTGGCAAAACCGATGGTGGCAACCATTGCACTTTTTACCATGGTCATGTACTGGAATGAATTCTTCCAGGGAATGGTCCTGAGTACAAGACAAAGCAGTTATCCACTGCAGACCTATATCCAGCAGATGGTTGTAACACTGGATTATTCTACAATGAACGTAGAACAGATCGCACAGGCGATGAAATTAAATAATCTCTCATTGGATGCAGCAAAGATATTTATAGCTATGATACCGGTACTGATTGTATATCCATTCCTGCAAAGATATTTTGTAGATGGTATTACACTTGGATCAGTAAAAGGATAAAAAAAGGAGGAAGAAGTATGAAACAGAAACAGATTATCGCACTTGTAAGTGCGACAGCACTGGTTGCGACTGCGCTGGCAGGATGCGGCAAAACATCAGAAGAAAACACACAGACAACAGCAGTAAGCACACAGACAACAGCAGTAAGTGAGGCAGAAGGAACAGCCAAGGAAGATCTTCCATTTTCAAAATATGCAGAGACAGTAACTGTCCATCTGGGCGGTTCATTGAATCCAAATGCGAAGGTTCCTAACGGAATGAGCATTGAGGATAACCCCTATACACGCTTCTTGAAGGATGATCTTAATATCGAGGTCGTATACGACTGGGTTGCATCCTCATCTGACTTTGATGAGAAAATGAACCTGTGTATCGGAAGCGGTACGATCCCCGAGCTGATGAAAGTCAATGCGGCACAGTACAGGGCACTTCTGAAATATGATATGATCCAGCCGCTTGATCAGTATTTTGATGACTATGCTTCTGATACACTGAAAGGATATGTGGAATCCGGTGGAGAAGAGCTGAAAAAATGTATCTCCAATGATAAGGGAGAGATGATGGCAATCCCAGCCCCGAATATCACAGCTGGCGGCATCAATGA
Organism: Gallintestinimicrobium sp.; assembly: GCF_046968865.1. Lineage (NCBI taxonomy): Bacteria > Bacillati > Bacillota > Clostridia > Lachnospirales > Lachnospiraceae > Gallintestinimicrobium > Gallintestinimicrobium sp. The sequence goes on from NZ_JBKVPW010000011.1 coordinate 68,418, forward strand.
AATGTGGATCCGTCAGGACTGGCTGGATAATCTTGGACTGGAGGTCCCAAGAACCTGGGATGAGCTGGTAACAGTAGCAGAGGCATTCGTAACCCAGGATCCGGATGGCAACGGAGAAGCTGATACCATTGGAATTCTTGGACCAAGCAATTCAGATCATATGAATGCAATTGGAAATAACCAGTATGGACTGGATCCATTGTTCAGCAGCTTCCAGTCTTATCCACAGTACTGGCTGCAGGATGAGGATGGAACTGTAAAGTATGGTTCAATTCAGCCGGAGACCAGAACAGCCCTAGAAAAAATACAGAAATTGTATACAGATAAACTGATTGATGCGGAAATGCTTGTCAGAAATGACAGTAAGGAACCTCTTCTGGCTGGAAAGGTTGGAATTTTCTTTGGACCATGGTGGTGTGGCTATACAGTGGGAGATGCCACAATGGCAGGCGAAGCAGATTGGAGAGCATATTTTACACCATTGGCTGAGGACGGAGACTATTATACGCATATGGCAGAGCCTACATCGATATATGTAGTAGCAAGCAAGAGCTGCAAGAACCCGGAAGCTGCATTTAAGATTATTAGCTATCTGGTTGCTAATGAACAACGGTGGGTAGCAGAGGGCATTGCCACCACAGAAATGAATGCTGCGGATTTATATCCGTTATGGAATGTCTACGACAATGCAGATGAGATTGAAGTATCCACTGAGACTCTTGAAAAATATCTTGCAGGAGAGATTACAATGGATGATGTCGATTTCTCACGGCACAAATTGTTAAAGAATGATATGGAAGCGGTTACTGAACTGAAAAAGGAACCTTATGATGATTTCAGCCTGGATAAATGGAATCTGGACAGTGACCTTGTACATACTAATCTTCCGAGACTTGTGTCACTTCTGGTTGGCGGTTATCCATTGGTAAATGATAAATATATACCGGTTTACAATGCATATAATGGTCAGACAGAAACCATGGAGACCAAATGGGCAAACCTGAAAAAAATGGAAGAAGAAACATTTGCAAAAATTGTTATGGGAAAAGCAGATATCAGCGAATTTGATACTTTTGTTGAAAACTGGAAGAAACAGGGCGGTGACCAGATTCTCAAAGAAATCAACGATGAATTAAGTAAGTAAAAGAGACAGCGGCTGATGGTGTTCATTAGCCGCTGTTCCTTAATTGGAGGTATAAAATGCGGGAAAACAAAGTAAGTATAATCAAAGTTGTTGAGGGTTCTTCGTGAGGGGCTGAGAAGAGGGGCTTTCATGAGGGGCTAACTTGAGGGTATGAGATAGGGCCTGGTATAACACCAGCCCCTTAAATAATATTTAGTCTATTTCGTATTCTTCCGGATAAGGGATTCCGTGCTCATCCAGGAGATGTCGTAGCTCTTGGATATATTTGTACTTGTGTTCAATCTCAATCCAGTTTCCGTGGCACAACGTGTGGCATTCTTCTAATTCTTATCTTGTAATTTCATAATCGAGCCAGAGTATACATTTATGATCTTTGCTAAAAGCGCAATAGTTTTCCATAGAACCCTCCTTAAAATTCATCTTCTTCAAAATATGTGACAGGATTATAATCAGATACTCCATTTAGAACCGGAGCTGACCGTGTGGCATAGAGGAAGCGATTTCTGAAATGTTCAAAATTTCGAAAGCCTCGCCCTAACCGCTTAAGATCTTTCACTTTTCTGTTGATTGATTCAATTGGACCATTGGATAATCGGCTGTCATATATCTTTCCATTACCAACCTTTTCAACCATTATGAATGAATTGATGATAGGGTCTTTATATTTTTCTAATAAGTTGGCGAAATCTCTGAACATTTCATATGATGATTTTTGGTAGACGACTATTAATTCGTCAATTTCAGTACGTACAGCAATCGGATTGCCGCCATTTCGTGAGTTGAATAACACGTGCTGTTCCTTAAGGTTGCGGAAATCTTTAAGGTTAGAATCAATGCGAAAAAGCCAATCCTCATAATCGTAAGTGTTCATTAGAACGTGAAAGTGCTGGTCCATGCGAGGGTCTGAGTGATAGCGGATGTTTGACTGATTTGACAGGATAAGCCGGCGATATTTCTGAAGGATATATACCTCGTCAGAGATGGACAGCTGAACAGGATGCATGGGGTCAGTAGTTAACTGTTCTTGAAGTTCCCTGTCACGTTGTTTGTATTTCTTAAGTAACTGTCGCATGTAGTTATCGATAGAGCGGGTAACCCATTGAAGCACATGGAAAGAATCCACAACCGGAACAGCATTTGGAAAGTACTTATCTACATAAGAAATGTATGGATTATACATATCTGATATAAGATACTTTACAGAATTACGTTCCTCGGGTGGAATTGATGTAAAGTATGGTTCGGTGACATTCATTCGTCTGCTTCGTAAAAGATCAATGGGCTCTCCAGTATGAAAATCCTGAATGACCAAAGCATACTTGCAGTTATCGTCCATATCCAGAAATACTTCATCAACAGAAATAGCATCTGTAAGAGGAAGTCGATCAAGTTTTACATACCGGTCAAATACATCATGCGCATATGTATCCGACACATGGAATCTTTTGCTTATAGATGCTGACGATTCAGCCAGGTTTCGATATGCATCAACAATAAGCATATCTGTTGCGTTTGTTGTCCTTCTGTTTTTGCTTACAAACTTGAATGAATCACTGATGTCGTAAAGGTAATCAGGATTGGTGCAACGCCATCGACGCTGCTTCAGGATTAAAACAAGTTTGTAGTTATCCTGAAGTATTGGATGATTGATTTTTCTATTCTTGGTTCCTCTGGAATGCATTCTGAAACCACAACAAGGACAGAAGTGCGCATCCGGAGCTGTTTCAAGATAGATTGTTTTTTGTTTGACCTTCAATGTCGATAGAGCTGATAGAAATGTTGGCATCTTCAAGGTCAAGCAAAATAGCCTCTGTAATATGTGTTTCCCTGAGCAGCAAGGAAGCGGTCAATGCAGGTCTGGTATCCTTCTGGCCGGTTGGATTTAACCTGTTCTCTTACCAGAAGGTCCTTGGGGAGTCGGATTTCTTCCGCTCCTTCTGGGTATCGATCCAGAGAGTGCTGTTGGGAACCGGAGTCAGCATGTTCTGTATCCTGCTTGCGGCATATCCCCTGTCGAGAACCTCTAAGCAGTTTCCAAAGAGATCCATTTTTATGTGGATTCTGGTATTCTGCATGCTGTTTAACGGAGGAACCGTTCCGTGGTATATTACAATGAAGGGCTATGGCCTGGTAGACAGCATCTGGGGTCTGGTGCTTGGTATGGGATTAAATGCATACAATCTGATCCTGGCAGTGAATTTCTTTAAGAATCTTCCGGCAGAGTTGGAGGAAGCGGCGCTGGTGGATGGTGCCGAACCCTGGAAGTGTCTGGTTTTGATTTTTATCCCGCTGGCAAAGCCGGTGATAGCGACCATCGCATTGTTTACCATCGTACAGTACTGGAACGAGTTCTTCCGGGGAATGGTACTGAGTGCAAGGCAGTCCAATTATCCGCTGCAGACGTATATTCAGCAGCTGGTTGTTACATATGATTTTTCAACGATGAACGTAGAACAGATCGCGCAGGTTCAGAAGCTGAACAAACAGTCCCTGGATGCAGCGAAAATTGTTGTTGCGATGATCCCGGTGCTGGCAGTATATCCGTTTTTACAAAAGTATTTTGTATCCGGTATTACACTTGGATCGATAAAGGGATAAGCGTGTTGTAATAAGGTTGTTGTGATTTCCGGCAGGCTTTGCCGGCGCAAATAAAAGAAAAGGAGAAGGGTATGAAAGCGAAAAAGTATTGGTATGGTTGTGTGCTGCAGCAATGCTGGTTTCAGCGGCAGGCTGTGGATCGTCCGCAGGAAGTACTGGAAGCGATGCGGCTGGTGGACAGGGAGTACAGGAAGCAGAGGGAACTGCGAAGGAGGATCTTCCTTTAGCAAAGTATCCGGAAGAAGTTACCGTGCATCTTGGCGGAAGCATGAATCCGAATGCAAAACTGCCGGAAGGAATGACGTATGAAGAAAATAGCTATATTGATAAGCTGAGAAATGATCTGAATATCAATGTAGTATATGACTGGGTTGCATCTTCCTCAGATTATAATGAAAAGATGAACCTGTGTATCGGCAGTAATACGATTCCGGAGCTGATGAATGTAAACGCAGAGCAGTATCGTGCGTTGTTAAAATACGATCTGATCCAGCCGATTGGAAAATACTATGAAAATTATGCATCGGACAAACTGAAAAGCTATATAGAATCCGGCGGCGAAGCACTGCAGAAGGTTATCTGCAATGAAGACGGCGAGATGATGGCGATTCCGGCGCCCAACATTACAGCAGGCGGTGTAAATGAAATGTGGATCCGTCAGGACTGGCTGGATAATCTCGGTCTGGAAGCACCCAGAACCTGGGATGAGATGGTTGCTGTTGCCGAGGCCTTTGTCAAAGAAGATCCGGATGGCAATGGTGAAAATGATACGATCGGTATCCTTGGGCCTGCGAATTCAGATTATGTAAACGGAAACGGCGGTAATCGCTATGGTCTGGATCCTCTGTTCAGCGCTTTTCAGTCCTACCCGAAATACTGGCTGAAGGATGACAGCGGAAATATTGTATACGGATCTATTACAGACGAAACCAGAACTGCACTGGAAAAGGTTGCAGGTCTGTATGCAGATGGTCTGATCGATACAGAGATCCTGGTAAGAAATGACAGTACAGAGCCTTTGCTTTCAGGAAAGGTGGGTATTTTCTTCGGCCCCTGGTGGTGTGGATATACAGTTGGCGATACGATTCTGGCACAGGAAGCCGACTGGCAGGCATATTTTACACCCCTTGCGGAGGACGGAAAATTCTATACCCATATGGCAGAGCCTACATCGAAATATGTGGTTGCAAGCAAGGAATGCAAAAATCCGGAGGCTGCCTTTAAGATCATCAACTATCTGATCGAATATCAGCAGAGCTGGATGGGAGAGGGAAATGGAAATGCCGGAGCACTTGGTACCTCGGATTTCTATCCTCTGTATAATGTATATGACAATGCAGATGAGATCGAAGTATCCTATGATTGTCTGAAAAAATATCTGGCAGGCGAAATCGAAATGGATGATGTGGATTTTAGTACCCATAAGCTTTTAAGAAACGATATGGAAACTATCACAAAGCTGAAAAACGAGCCCTACGATGACTTCAGCATGAAGTACTGGAATTTTGAAAATATGGATCTGGCAAAGAGCAATCTGTCCCGTCTGGTTTCCATTATGGTAGGAGATGCGCCCCTTGTAAATGAGGAGTATGTTCCGATTTACAGCAGCTATGACGGCAGAACTAAGACGATGGATTCCAAATGGTCGAACCTGACAAAACTGGAGGAGGAGACCTTTGCAAAGATCATTACAGGCAAAGCAGGAATCGAAGCCTTTGACTCTTTTGTAGAGGAATGGAAGGCATCCGGCGGAGATGAGATCACAAAGGAAATCCAGGATGAAGTAGACATGCAGCAGTAAATAACGGAATACGAAGTTCGGAGATTTGGTTGTCAAAAAATGCAGGTGGCGTCTCGAGCCCGGGACACCATTTGTTAAATAAGGTTAAACAGGAGGGAAAAAGAGACATGAAGGATTTTGAAAACGATTTAATTTATTATCCCAATCCGGATCCGATCGAGGAGCCGCGGTTTATTTTGAATTCCGTAGAGGAACTGGAAAAATCAACAAAATACAGTGTTATCTGCAATGGAACGGAGCGCGTGGTATATCATACAGACTCCTTTGATTATGTTATTGTAGTAGATGACGAAGCCTATGATCTGGAAATTTCGATTCATACACCCTTTGAGAAGCTGGCAATTCGTCCGACCAGCTTTGGAATCGTCCCTTCGGTAACAGGAGAGACTGTTCAGATTCATCTCGACGAGCCGAAGAAATTTACGGTAGAGACAGACGGCGGACTGCATGACGCACTGTTTGTGTTCTGTTCCCGTAGAATTGAGAAACCGGAAAATACGACGATCTGTTTTGAAAAAGGAAAAGTATACAATGTTGGCGTCCTGACCTTAAAGCCGAACGACACGGTTTATATCGAAGAGGGTGCCGTGGTATCTGGTTGTATTTATGCGGATCATTGTGATAATATATCTATTATAGGAAACGGAATCGTCAATGGAGCCTGCTGGCATCTGCCGGACAGTAATGCCCATCGGTTTTTTATCTATATCAAGTGGTGCAACAATGTTCTCTTAAAAGGCTTTACGGCAGTAGACGGGCCCTCCTGGCATGTGGTTCCGGCGGCATGCGATCATGTGGTCATTGATGATATGAATATCATGTCCAGAATTGTAACAGGAGATGGAATTGATATTACGAGCAGTCAGGATGTGGAGGTAAAGAATTGCTTTATCCGTTCGACGGATGACAGTATCTGTATTAAGGCGCATGGGCTGATTGCGGATACTTCGACTGTTCGGGATGTGACGAAGGTATATGTCCATAATAATGTGCTCTGGAATGCGGAGCCGGGCAATGCAATTGAATTAGGCTATGGGCTTCAGAGTGAAATTCACGATCTCGTATTTGAGGATTGTGATATCATTCACTGTCAGTACGAAGGAAATATGGGTGGCGCAGCGATTTCTATCCATCAGGCGGATGGCGGTCATGTGCATGACGTCCATTACAGAAATATCAGGGTAGAGCAGGCGGAACAGAAGCTGTTCGATATCAAGGTTCTGCTCTGCAAGTATACACAGCAGGTTGCCAAAGGGGAGATCAATGATATTCATTTTGACAACATTCAGGTATTAAACGGCGATATTCCGGTTTCCTTGATTCGAGGATACCAGACGCCGACGGAAGAAGTACGTGTCCATGATATTACCTTTGACAATATTACCTTTATGGGGAAAAAGTGTGAAACCTGGCAGGATCTTCGTTTGGTTACGGAGCTGGCAAACGATATTTATGTCAATGGCGTCAGAACGTGCAAACAGATGAAATTCTGAAAATGCAAACAGGCATTCCGTAACGGAAAGACAAAACTATTTCTATAAGGAGGAATTTATGACTGACACAGGTATTTTTTATGGAACAGGAGCAGCGGAGGGTGTGCCGAGTCCCTTTTGTGACTGCCCGATGTGCAATTATGCCCGTGAGCATGGCGGAAAGGATGTCCGCAAGCGTTCCTGCTTTCGACTGGGCAGGAATATTATGATTGATATGGGGCCGGATATTTTCACCCAGGCACTTCAATATGGTTCTATGTGTGACATTGAGCATGTTCTGATTACACATACCCATGATGATCATTTTAATTTTACGGCATTGGGCCTTATGAGCATGGCAACGCATCTTCGGACAACACCGGTGCATTTCTATTTTTCGGAAGAGGGCTATCGGTTCATTGAGCTTTTGCGTGACAGTGAGATCGCATTTGGAGGAACTCTCCGGGGAATGGAAAAAAAGGGGATTTATGCCTTTCACAAGCTGAAATATTTTGAGACCTATTCCATAGGGGAATATGAGGTTACACCGATCCGTGGAAATCACGGTGGGAATATGGCAAAAGAGCGCAGCGCAAATTATGTGCTGAAGGCAAAAGACGGAACAAAAATGCTGTATGGAATGGATACCGGACTGTATGAGGAAGAAACCCTTGATTTCATGAAAAATCAGAATCTTGACATTTGGATCTCAGAATGTACATTCGGAAATCTGAAGCTGCAGGAGGAATGGAATACCCATTTATGTGCGGATACTTTTCTGGAGCTGTTGGATACATTTGAAAAAAATAAAACGATCCGGCAGGATACCAAAATATATCTTTCCCATATAAATCAGTGTCATACGGCGCCTCATGAAAAGCTTCAAGGGATAATGACGGATGCAAAGCCGGAATATCAGATCGTTGTGGCATATGACGGATTGGAAATTCCCATAAGCCGGGATGGAAAATAACTTGCACAGATCAATTCCGAAATTTTCAGAAAAAAGAAAAAGTGTTATAATAAAAGGAGAAAATAAAAATGGATAACATGAATATTCGGAAAATTAACGGTTTTACAGTTCAGCTGGTAGCAGATGGAGTATATGCGATTGATGAATTCGGCATTGCGCTGATGTATCTGATCATCGGAAAAACACAGGCACTGCTGCTGGATACAGGCGTTGGTGCAGGAAATGTACATGCAGTTGTAAAGGAACTGACGGATCTGCCCTGTCTGGTAGTAAACTCCCACCATCATTATGACCATGCTGGCGGCAATGTCTGGTTTGATGAGGTTTATGCACATAAAAATGCGGTCAGCGTTTTAAAGGAGCAGAACTGTCAGGAGGTACGCCGCGCCTTTATCGAGAGACAGCTGGATAGAGAAGAATATAACGGAGAAGCGTCTGTAGCAGATACGATTTCTTATCTTCATGAGTATCGTGTGAATCCCATCGAGGAAGGAAAGGTATTTGATCTGGGGGGACGTAAGCTGGAGGTGATCGAGACCTTCGGACATACGAAGGATGGGATCTGCCTGCTGGATTCTGAAAACCGTCTGCTGTTTTCCGGCGATTCGGTAGTCAGCACACCGACTCTGATCATGGATCGCTGCAAATCGGATACGATGGAGCATTACGCAAAAGCGTTGAAGCATCTGGAGGGCAGAGAAGCTGAGTTTGATCTGATCTTCCCGGGGCATTATGTGCATCCGATTCCCAAAACCTATTTAAAAGAGCTGATCGTATGTGCAGAGAAAATCCTGGAGAATCCGCTGTATGGCACACCGGAGAAAAATCACATGTCAGATCAAATCGCATATCGAGCATTTTATAAAAAGGCATCCATTCTTTATACAATGGATCGCGTAACCGGAGAAAAGGCACCTCAGGAATAAAGGAAAAATGTAACTGTGAGGGTACTGAACAGTTTACAAAAAAATCTGCGGAGCAAAAAGGGCGGGCAGAAATAAAAAAAGGAGCTGAGATTACGTATGGAACAGAACAAAGGAACACAATGGGTACCCAAAAAACAGGAGGATCCGGGACTTCTTGCCCGTCTGAGCAGACCGACGGGACCGGTAGATGTTGTCCTGGATACTGATACCTATAATGAAATTGACGATCAGTTCGCTGTTTCGTATCTGATTTGCTCTGCAGAAAAACTCCATTTACAGGCAATCTATGCAGCGCCGTTTTTTAATGAAAAATCCACAGGCCCTGCAGATGGAATGGAGAAAAGCTATCAGGAGATCTTAAATATTCTGACGCTGATGGGAAAGGACGAGCTGAAAAAAAGTGTATACAAAGGCTCGGCAGGCTACCTGCCGGATGAAGAGACGGCGGTAGAATCTCCTGCAGCGGCAGATCTGGCGGCCCGTGCAATGAACTATACTCCGGAAAAACCGCTGTATGTGCTTGCAATCGGCGCCATCACAAATGTGGCTTCTGCAATTTTGAAAAATCCGGATATTATCGACCGGATCGTGATCGTATGGCTGGGCGGCAATGCACTGCACTGGCCGGAAAACAAAGAATTTAATCTGTATCAGGACGTTGCCGCGGCAAGGATCATTTTTGAGTGCGGAGCCGCATTGGTGCAGCTCCCCTGCTCCGGCGTTGTATCGGAGGTTACGACGACAGGACCGGAGCTGGATGCCTATCTGAAGGGAAAAAACCGATTCTGTGATTATCTGGTCAGCACGACAAAGACGGAGGGACGCCGGTGCAGTAACGAACTGGCATGGTCTCGTGTGATCTGGGATATCACAACCGTCGCATGGCTGCTGGATGAGCGCTTCATGGAGGATTATCTGATGCCCAGCCCGATCCCGGAATACGACGGGCATTATTCTGTGGATCCGAAGCGACATCTGATGCGTTATGTTTATCATGTAAACAGGGATAAAGTTTTTTCAGATCTGTTTACAAAGCTGGCGAATTTTGGCTGAAGAGGGACAGGTATGAAAAAAGAATATCTGGAGCGTATTTACGCAGGCTGGTTAGCCAAAATCATAGGTATCCGTTATGGAGCGCCGGTAGAAGGCTGGACATATGAAAAAATAAAAAATATCTATGGAGAACTGACAGACTATCCGGTGGACTATCGGGAGTTTGCAGCGGATGACGACAGCAACGGACCGTTATTCTATCTGAGAGGCCTTGAGGATGGCGGACATGGAGCAGAAATGACAGCACAGGATGTTGCAAATGCGCTGTTAAATTACGCACCCTATGAGCATGGATTTTTCTGGTGGGGCGGTTACGGAACGAGTACGGAGCATACGGCATATCTGAACCTGCGCAGCGGCATACCCGCGCCGCGAAGCGGCAGTATTGCGCAGAATGGAAGTACAATAGCGGAGCAGATCGGCGGACAGATATTTATTGATACCTGGGGACTGGTTGCACCGGGCAATCCAGCGCTGGCTGCAAAGCTGGCCAGCAAGGCTGCGAGTGTAACGCATGATGGCAATGCGTTATACGGCGGTATTTTTGTGGCTGTGTGCATCAGTGTCGCATTTGAGGAAAAAGAGATCAAAAAGATTCTGGAAACAGGACTTTCCTATATTCCGTCAGACTGTGAATATGCGAAGATCGTACGGACAGTAATGGAGTTTTATGAAGAGCATCCGCAGAACTGGAGAGACTGCTTTGCCTACATTCATGCAAACTACGGTTATGATAAATATCCGGGAAATTGCCATATTATTCCGAATATTGCAGTTATGATTCTGGCGCTGTTATATGGAAACGGCGATTTTTCAGATACCATCGCTATCGTTACAATGTGTGGATGGGATACCGATTGTAACGGTGGTAATGTGGCAACCATTATCGGTGTCCGAAATGGTCTGGAGGGGATTGATTATGACCGCTGGAGAAAACCTGTGCATGATCTGCTGGTCTGCTCCAGTGTGATAGGCTCCTTAAACATCATGGATATTCCCTATGGAGCATTGTATATCGGGAAAATGGCATATGAGCTTGCAGGGGAAGAGCTTCCGGAGCCGTGGAAGGAGCTTGCAGAGAAAAGAATTCACAGCTGTCATTTTGAATTTCCGGGATCTACGCATTCCATGCAGATTCGGGTGGACAGCGTGACGGATGAGAAGGATCCGATCACGAGAGAATGCTGTGTCTGCAATACAGACGAGTCTGCACATAGCGGCAGCAGAAGCCTGAAAGCGACGGCAGTTCCGGTAAATTCCGGAGAACGTGTTTTTGTATATCAGAAAACTTACTATGAGCCGAAGGATTTTCACGACAGCAGATATGATCCCTGTTTCTCCCCGCTGGTTTACCCTGGGCAGACGGTACATGGAAGCGTAATGCTTCCGGAGTATGCCGGGGAAGCGGACTGCAGCCTGTATGTGCGGGATCTGCGGAGTGGAAAAATTTTTACCGGCAAAAGCGTACGTCTGAAAAAGGGCTGTTGGCAGGAGCTGAGCTTCCAGATTCCGTCCTGGGAGGGCGCGCTGATCGGTGAGATGGGAGTCTGCTTTGATCTTTTGATGGGAACGGAAGCAACTCAGACCTTTGCAGGACTTTTGGATGATCTGTGGGCAGATGGAACACCGGATTATCGGATCGATTTTTGCCAGGAAACGACAGAAGTGTGGACTGGCTTACATAAAGAAGTCAGCCAGTTTACCAGACTGAAGGGACATCTGTATTTGGATCAGGGAGCATTGCATCTGTCCTGCGCAGATTTTGGAGAAGCGTATACCGGCAGATATGACTGGAAAGACTATACGGCGGTATTTGAAATGACTCCCCTGACAGGCGAAAACAATATGGTAAATGTGCGCGTACAGGGGGCGATCCGTTCTTATGCAGTTGCACTCCTTGCGGATTCTAAAATTGCACTCCTGAAAAATGAAAATGGATATCGTGTTCTGACAGAGACAGCCTTTGACTGGAAAGCTGGCAGGGATTATGAGGTTTCTGTTTGCGCACAGGGAGCAAGACTGCATGCAGAGATCAAAGAAGTGCCGGTTGGATGTAGACAAAACCAACAGCTGCAGACAGAGACTGCTGTACTGGAATATGAGGATACGGACCATCCTTATCTGCAGGGCGTGGTTGGCGTGTCTGTTCGAAACGGAAGCCATGCAAAATATTCTTCGATACGGATGAGGTGTGATTCATGAGCTTTCTTGTGATGGGCTCCTTAAATTATGACTATATTTATTCCCTGGATCATATTGTCGCACCGGGAGAAACGATTGCTTCTGTGAAGTTGGATAAGACCTGCGGAGGAAAAGGCTTTAATCAGGCTGCAGCCCTTGCAAAAGCTGGTGCCAAGGTGTATCTTGCAGGTTTGGTAGGCTCTGACGGAGGTGAGCTGCTGGAAACAGCACAGGAGTTTGGCGTGGACTGCAGGCTCGTGCAGGAACGGGACAATAGAACCGGGCATGCGATCATTCAGGTGGACAAAAACGGACAGAACAGCATCGTCCTGTATGGCGGTACGAACCGGATGTGGACGACGGAATATATCGATAGCGTTCTGGATTCCTTTGAAAAAGGAGATGTCCTGATCTTACAGAATGAAATCAATGGAATCGAAGATATTCTGGAAAAGGCCTATGCCAGAGGCATTTCGATCGTATTGAATCCATCGCCGTTTGAAGATTGCATTTTAAGCTGGCAGCTGGAAAAGGTTTCCCTGTTTTTCATCAATGAGGTAGAGGGCGAGCAAATGACCCAAAAAAGCGAGCCAAAAGACATTCTGGAGCAAATGCTGTTTCAGTATCCGAATGCTGCAGTTGTACTGACCCTCGGAGAAAAAGGTGCATGGTATGCAGACCGGGAAGAACGGTATTTCTGCCCGGCACAGAAAGTAAAGGCAGTTGACACCACGGCGGCGGGAGATACCTTTACCGGATATTTTCTGATGGCGCAGGAAAAGGGATTTTCTGCAGAACAGTGTCTTTCGATCGCTGCACAGGCATCCGCAATTGCAGTGTCGAGAAAGGGTGCATCGGTCTCTGTCCCGGTCTGGGCAGAGCTGCAGATGGACTTATAAATAATTCCAACAATAGAATGCACGCTCGACGAGCATTCTATTGTCATGAATCCAAAACCCCGGACGGAGTGATTTTTCAAACTCTGTCCGGGGTTGATTTTTATAACTTTGGATGGATGAGCGCTGCTACAATATTCGAAACATCCGTAATTTACGCAGGTTCCGGGCAGATCAGCAGTTTAGCCCATCACAACCGTAACGTCATAGTGCTGTTTGGCTTCGGTGAAAGGAACGACACAGCCGTCAACGGGGGTTCCGTCAACAAGAAGGGAAACAACGCCCTTTTCCACGTGGTTCGGGTTATGGATGTGGATATCATAGTCGGCATTGCGGTAGTGCCTGTGGATATCATATCCGCTGCAATCGGAAGGAATGCAGGGATCAATACGCAGACCGTTCCAGTCGGGGCAAATGCCAAGGATGTATTGGGAGATATTGACAAAGGTCCATGCCGCAGTACCGGTCAGCCAGCTGTTTTTTGCTTCACCGTGTCTGGGAGCGTCTGCGCCGGCAACCATCTGTGCATAAACGTAAGGCTCGGTGCGGTGGATGTCACTGATATCTTCCAGATAAGCGGGACAGGTTTTACGATATACCTCAAATGCGCGATTGCCTCTGCCAATGACGGTTTCTGCGATGGAAATCCAGGGATTATTGTGGCAGAAGATTCCGGCATTTTCCTTGTACCCGGGCGGGTAGGAGCTGACCTCTCCAAGCTCCAGGTGATATCTGGTATAGGCAGGCTGCAGGAGCATGACGCCGTATTTGGTATCCAGATGTTTTTGGACAGAGTCCATGGCTTTTTGCGCAAGCCCTTCCTGTACGCCAATGCCTGCGAGGACGCAGAAGCCCTGGGGTTCGATAAAGATCTGACCTTCTTCACATTCCCGGGAGCCGACCTTGTGGCTGTAGGCATCGTAGGCCCGGAGGAACCATTCCCCGTCCCAGCCGGAATCCAGGACTGCCTGATAGACTGCTGCAACCTCCTTACGGGCACGGACTGCCTCCACAGCATTGCCGAGAAGAGAGACAAGCTGCGCGTACTCTTCCCCATATTTAACGAACATTCCGGCAATAAATACGGATTCTGCAACAGGACCCTCACTTGGTCCAAAGGTCTGGAAGGATTCGCCGGGCTCTGCGGAAAAACAGTTTAAATTCAGACAGTCATTCCAGTCGGCACGACCGATCAGCGGAAGCCCGTGAGGTCCCTTATGCGTTGCAGTAAAGTCAAAGGAGCGTTTCAGATGCTCCAAAAGCGGCTGCTGAGTTCCGGGGGTGCTGTTAAAGGTAACTGGCTCTTTTAAAATGGAAAAATCGCCGGTTTCTTTGATGTAAGCAACCGTACCGGCGATCAGCCAGAGGGGATCGTCGTTAAAGCCTCCGCCGATATCTGCGTTTCCACGTTTGGTCAGCGGCTGATACTGATGGTATGCACTGCCATCCTCAAACTGAGTGGCTGCGATATCCAGTATTCGCTCGCGGGCGCGCTCCGGAATCAGATGGACGAAACCGAGCAGATCCTGACAGGAGTCACGGAACCCCATTCCACGGCCGATGCCGGATTCGTAATAAGAAGCGCTTCGGGACATATTGAAGGTAACCATGCACTGGTACTGGTTCCAGATATTTACCATGCGATCCACTTCCCTGGAGTCAGAGGAAATATGATATCGGGACAGAAGCGCTGTCCAGTAATGGCGAAGCGCAAGAAAAGCATCTTGTACCTGGTCGGGATTACTGTAGCGTGACAAAAGGGCATGGGCAGGCTTTTTATTGATGACACCCGGCGCTTCCCATTTTTCTTCAACGGATACTTCGACATATGCAGTGACAAAAATAAAGGTTTTGCTTTCGCCCGGCTGAAGTGTCAGATCAATCTGATGGGCTGCAATAGGAGACCAGCCGCTGGCTACGGAATTGGAGAGCTGGCCTTTTTCAACAGCGGAAGGATTCTGATTGCTGCGGTATGGACCAAGAAAGGAATCCCGGTCTGTCTCGAAGGCGGTTATCGGTGTGTTGACAGAAAACAGAGCGTAGTGATTCCGACGTTCCCGGTATTCTGTTTTGTGATAAAGAATGGAACCTTCTATTTCCACCTCTCCGGTGCTGAAGTTACGCTGGAAATTCTTCATATCATCATCCGCATTCCAGAGACACCATTCCAGATAAGAAAACAACTGAATCGTTTTCTCCCGCTCAGAATCATTGGTAAGCGTAAGCTGATTGATCTCGCAGGAATCCTCAAGAGGTACGAAGGTGAGCAGGGAGGCCTTCAGATGGTTTTTCTGCCCGGTAAAGCGGCTGTATCCCATTCCATGCCGGCATTCATAAAAATCCAGAGGGGTCTGGGTCGGCTGCCAGCCGGGATTCCAGATGCTGTTTCCTTCTTTGAGATAGAAATATCTGCCATTGGAATCCGCAGGGACGTTGTTGTAGCGATAGCGGGTCAGACGGAGAAGCTTTGCATCTTTATAGAAAGAGTAGCCGCCGCAGGTGTTGGAAATAAGACTGAAAAAATCGCGGCAGCCAAGATAGTTGATCCAGGGAAGCGGCGTTGCAGGATCTGTGATGACATATTCCCGGTTGATATCATCAAAGTAACCGTATTTCATAAAACCCTCCATTCTACAGACGCCTTTGTGCCGAAGAAGCTCTGCGCAGATCCTCTTTTGAAATGAGGTTTCAGGATGCTTTGGGGCGTCTGCTGTACAAGAAAGCCTGTGCCAGGCAACTGCAGTTTAAACGATTAAGTTAAACGCAGAGCTATTATATATTTCGAATTATATTGAAAAAATGCGATAAAATCAATGAAAATGAAAAGGAACAGCTTACGAAAATGAAAGCGTCAAAGGACGATTTTCTGGGTTATGTTGACGAAACTGCAGCGAAACTATGATGCGTAAGTAAAAGAGAAGGATAAAATATAAAAATACAACAAAAAGTTGATTTTCAAATTGTATAAAGTGGCAAAATGATTAAAAATAATAAAAAGATATTGAAATATATGTGCATGGCGCATATAATGCAATTAAAGAAAACGTTTAAGTATATCGTTTACGTAACAAACTGCTGCGTGAAAGAAAGCAGCAGGATATAAGGATAAGACGCAAAGAAAAAACGGAGGTGTCGAAGGCAGGAGGTAGGCGATATGGTTTCCTTAAAAGACATCGCAAAGGAATGTCAGGTTTCCGTTGCAACAGTCAGCAAGGCGCTGAACGATCATGCAGACATCAGCGAGGAACGCAAGAAGATGATTCGTGAGAAGGCAGAAGAAATGGGATATCGTCCGAATCTGTTTGCGAGGACATTGAAGACGAATCGCAGTTATAACATCGGAGTTCTTTTCACGGATGCAGAGCATAATGGTCTGACACATGATTATTTCGCAGCAGTATTGGATAGCTTCAAGGTAGCTGCGGAGGCAAGAGATTATGATCTTACATTTGTCAATTGCGGAGGCTCCGGCGGAAAGCGGATGACGTATCTGGAGCATGCCAGATATCGGGGATTTGACGGAATTATGATTGCATGTGTTGATTTTTCAGAGTCGGAGGTGCTGCAGCTTGCACTGAGTGATATTCCGGTTGTGACCATCGACTATATCTTCAATGATCGTCTGGCAGTTGTTTCGGATAACGCAAAGGGAATGGAAGATCTGTTCACTTATATTTATCAGATGGGACATCGAAGAATTGCATATATCCACGGTACAGATTCCGCAGTTACAACAAACCGTCTGTCCTCTTTTTACAGGACAGCAGAAAAGTTTGGAGTGGAGATCCCGGATGAATATGTGATGATGACAAGATACCGTGATACCAAGGGCGCGGGAGAAGCGACAGAGAAGCTTCTTGATCTGAGAAGACCGCCGACTTGTATTTTATATCCGGACGATTTTGCAGCATTGGGAGGCATCCATGTGATCCGGGAACGGGGAATGTCTATCCCGGAAGATATTTCCATTGCAGGCTATGATGGAATCCGGTTGGCAAAGCTGACTGTTCCGAATCTAACGACACTCTGTCAGGATACACAGCATCTTGGACAGTACGCAGCAGAGAAGCTGATCGATCTGATCGAAAAGCCCAAAACTGCAATGCGGAATATCACGATAGTACAGGGAAAATTGTATGAGGGTCAAACAGTTTTAAAGCTGGATGGCAGCAGAGGGTAGTACGGTAATGGCTACTTCGGAAACAACGGTAAAGGATGCAGGATACTGAAAGCTCCGGAGAATGCTTAAATTTTATAAACTTTATAAACTCATAGGAGGGTTTGGGGTATGAAAAAGAAAATGCTTGGTTTGTTACTTTCAACAGCAATGCTGGCAACGACAGTAGCAGGGTGCGGATCCACAGCAGCAACTACTGCTTCTGCACCGGCGGCAGAAGAGACCGCTAAGACAGAAGCGGCAGAATCTACAGCTGCAGATACTGCGGATACAGAAGCTGCCGCAGGCGACAGTTCCGAACTTGCTTATACAGGCGAGCTCGAGATTATGCATTACTCTACTTCCGAAGAATCTGAAGGAAATGGCGGCTCTGATGGCTTCCGTACCGTACTGGGTGAGTGGGATGACGCACATCCGGATATTACGCTGACGCAGACTGTTCTTGCAAATGCAGAGTATAAGACACAGATCGCAACACTGGCTGCAGCAGATGACCTGCCCGATGTATTCCTGCTTCAGGGCATGAACACCATCGACTGGGCAAAACAGGGTCTGGTTTATGATCTGACAGATGATATCAAAGCATCTCCGTATTATGCAGATTACAATACCGCGTATTTCGCACCGTTTACTTATGAAGATTCCATGTACGGCTTCCCGGCACTGACCGGCGGTACCTGTACTGTTGTGATTTATGATAAGGCAATGTGGAAAGAAGCAGGATACGATCAGTTCCCGTCTACCTGGGAAGATGTAGAAAAAGCTTCCGAGTACTTTAACGGCAAGGGTATTACGACAGTTGCATTCGGCAACGGCGGCAAGTGGCAGGCAAACTCCGATTTCCTTTCCACACTGGGCAATCGTTACACCGGTCCTGACTGGTTTATGAGCCTGGTGGCAAAGAGCGGCGCAGCATTTACAGATGATACATTTGTAAGCGCCCTGACAGAGATGCAGAGACTCTTTACCGATACCAAGATCTTCAACGAAGACTTTAACGTTGTTACCAACGAAGATGCGCGTGAATATTACATTTCCGGCGATGCAGCAGCATTCATCGGCGGTAACTGGGATGAATCCTACATCTGGGCAGCCTTAAAGGATGCTGACGAAGAGAAATTCAACAACATGGGCTTTGCGGTTCTGCCTCAGCCTGCAGATGCAACACAGGCTCCGAATTCCCAGAATATCGGTCTTGGATACGCAGTTGCAATCAACTCCAAGCTGGCTGACGATCCTGAAAAACTGGCAGCAGCAATTGACCTGGCTGAGTACATTACCGGTCCCGCATTTGCAAGCTATGTAGCTGAAAATTATGCACTGGGCGGCCTGACCAAGGTTGCAGACGTTGACCTGAGCGCATTTGATCAGATCACACAGGATTTCTACAACTGGTCTTATGTGGACACCGATACCTGTGAAATTTATGATTCTTACATTACCAATGCAGTTTGGGATGTTTTAAATACTGACCTTCAGACCATGATGAATGGTGATATCACCCCTGAAGAAGTAGCCCAGAACGCCCAGGACGCATACGAAGCCAACTACTAAGGAAAATGCCCTGCCCCGCAGAGCAGGGCATTTTCTGCTACTTCTCAAGGTGCGAAGTGCCTTGAGAAGGTACCGAAGGGGCCGCTACTTCTCAAGGGGCGGAGCGCCTTGAGAAGGTTCCGAAGGGGCTGCTACTTCTCAAGGGGCGGAGCGCCTTGAGAAGGTTCCGAAGGGGCTGCTACTTCTCAAGGGGCGGAGCGCCTTGAGAAGGTTCCGAAATAGGAAAGTACAGAGCCGTTCTGCCTGCCATCAGGCGGGACGGCTTTTGCGCAAAATAAGGGAGGGATCCTTGATGCTGACTGCGATCAAACCAAAAAAAAGAACGATTCTCCTGTATCTGCTGGTGCCGGTGGCGATGTTCGTATTTACTGTTTTTGTACCATTGGTTACAGCACTTGTATACAGTTTTTATGAATGGAAGGGCGGCCCGCAGAAGACCTTTACAGGGCTAACAAACTACATCACTCTGTTCCATGACGGTACCTTCTGGCAGGCCTTCGGACATAATATCTATCTGGTTGTGGCGTGTATTATTGGGCAGATCGGTATTGCCTTTATTTTAGTACTGATGGTAAATTCCAGAGTTGTCAAATTAAAGGGGATCCATCGAACCTTTGGCTTCTTTCCAAGCACAATTTCTGCAGTTTGCCTTGGTTTGATCTGGAACATGATCTACCATAACCAGTATGGAATCATCAACTGGTTTTTGAGAACGATCGGCAGACCGGATCTTTGTAAGGTATGGCTCAACGAAACAAAGCTGGTCATGCTGCTTGTCTCCATTCCGCTGATCTGGCAGTATATCGGATACTATATGGTGATCATCCTTTCCGCGATTTCCTCCATCAGCACCGAAATCTTTGAAAGCGCGGAAATTGACGGTGCGAACGGTATACAGAGTGCACTCTACATTACACTGCCGCTGATCAAGAATACGATGCTTGTCTGCATTACGCTGTGTATTGCAGGTAATATGAAAGCCTTTGACAATATTTATGTTATGACAAAGGGCGGTCCCGGAACAGCCTCTATGGTAATGGCGATGTACGGATATCAGGTGTCCTTTAACCAGAGTAATATGGGATACGGCAGCTGTATTTCTGTCGGCATTTTTGTATTATCGCTCCTTGTGATCGGCGGAGCACAGGGGCTGATCAAACGGCTCACCAGAGAAAAGGAGGCGTAGGACATGAAAAAGGATAATGGAACACATCGTATCCGCAAAGGAATCCTGGCAGTATTTATGAATCTGATCCTGATCGTTTTCTCCCTGTCCTGTATTTTTCCGATGATCTGGATGCTGTACTCTTCGTTAAAAGAAAAGAGGGCATTTAATGCAGATATTGTAGGGCTGCCCAAAAATCCGACTCTGATCAATTACATCAGGATTCTGAGCAATTCCGATTATCATCTGGGAGAATCCATGTTCAACAGTGTACGTACAACTACGCTGTCCATTATTTTGATCGTATTATTTTCGTTTATTGTGGGTTATATTTTGGCAAGGGTCCATTTTAAGGGAAACCGCGCACTGTATGTCATGTTTTTGATGGGAATGCTTATTCCGATCCATTCGCTGCTGGTGCCGATCTATGTGGTTTTCAAAAATTGCGGAATTTCCGACCAGTGGTATACGCTGCTTTTACCCTATGTGTCCTTCGGGCTTCCGATGGGAATTTTTCTGGTAGAAGGATATGTCAAGACCATTCCGGTTTCGCTGGAAGAGGCAGCTGCAATTGATGGAAGCAGCTTTTCAAATACACTTTGGAGGATTATTCTGCCGATCACCAAACCGATCCTGGTGACAGTTGCGATCATACAGATCTTTAGCTGCTGGAATGAGTTCTCCTTCGCATTGGTACTGATCAAAAATGTTTCACTGCAGACAGTACCGCTGGCACTGACACAGTTTAAGGGACAGTTTGCATCAGATTATCCGAAGCAGATGGCGGCAATGCTGATCACCATGTCTCCTATCGTAATTTTGTATTTTGTGTTTAGTAAGCAGATTATTGAAGGAATGGTTGCAGGTGCGGTAAAGGGATGATCACACAGCTATTTGTGCCGCAGGCGTCACAAAATAGCTGGGATCGCAGAGCCGAACTGGATGTTCGCCTCGCGATTTCTTCGGCGTAAGCGTCTGCGGAATGGAGAATAACATGAAATTTACAGAAGGATATTGGTTATTGAGTGAGAGGACAAACGGACAGTTCGCATCACAGGCATACCATATAGAAGCAATGGAAAACGGACTGCGGGTAGTGGCTCCGACATCACCGGTATTATCCAGAGGCGACACATTAAATCGACCGACCATTACAATAGAATTTCTCGCGGTTTCTCCGGAGGTGATTTCGGTTCGTGCCTGGCATTATGAGGGCTACAGGACGGGAGAGGCCCGATTTGAGAAAAAGGAGACGACCTGCGATGCAGTTGTGACAATAACGGAGAATGAGGCAGTTTTGGATGCCGGACGCGTGAGTGTGCATGTTGACCGGAAAAACTGGGGCTACAGCTTCTGGGCAGATGGAAAACTGCTGACGTCCTCCGGATTCCATAATCTCGGCTATGTCCGCTGGGACAAAAGAGTCTCCAGCATGCTGCCGCAGGATAATTATATGAAGGAGCATGAGTACACCCCTTATATGACCCAGGATCTTTTGCTTGCACCCGGAGAAAATGTATATGGCTTCGGAGAACGCTTTACTGCGTTTGTCAAAAATGGTCAGGCAGTAGAAACCTGGAACGAGGATGGAGGTACAGCTTCACAGGTAGCCTATAAAAATATTCCGTTTTATATGACCAACAGAGGCTATGGTGTATTTGTGGATCATACAGGCAATGTGTCCTTTGAAGTAGCAAGCGAGAAGGTGGAGTATGTCGGATTTTCTGTACCCGGGGAAGAACTCCGGTACTATCTTTTTTACGGACCGACTCATAAGGAAATTTTAAAAGCCTATACGGGTCTGACCGGACGTCCGGCGCTTCCTCCGGCATGGTCTTTTGGACTGTGGCTTTCTACCTCCTTTACGACGGATTATGATGAGCAGACAGTTACCTCTTTTCTGGAAGGCATGGAGGAGAGGAAGATCCCCCTGAGCGTATTCCATTTTGACTGCTTCTGGATGAAAGGACTGCAGTGGTGTGATTTTGAATGGGATCCGGAGACATTCCCGGATGTAAAGGGAATGCTGCAGCGTTATCATGAAAGAGGGCTGAAAATCTGTGTATGGATCAACCCGTATATTGCGCAGGGAACAAAAACCTTCCGGGAAGCTGCAGCAGGCGGTTATCTGTTGAAGCGCGCAGACGGACACGGTATCTGGCAGACCGATAACTGGCAGAATGGCATGGGAGTTGTGGATTTTACAAATCCGAAAGCCTGCAAATGGTATCAGGGCAAGCTGCGCAGCCTGTTGGAAATGGGTGTGGACTGCTTTAAAACGGATTTTGGCGAGAGAATCCCGATCGATGTTGTGTACCAGGATGGCAGCGAGCCGGTCAGCATGCACAATTACTATGCATTTCTTTATAACCGCTGTGTTTTTGAACTGTTGAAAGAAGTAAAAGGTCAGCAGGAGGCGGTTGTTTTTGCAAGAAGTGCGACAGCAGGAGGACAGCAGTTCCCTGTGCACTGGGGAGGTGACAGCAGCGCATCTTACATTTCCATGGCAGAGACGCTGCGTGGAGGTCTGTCGTTTGCGATGTCTGGATTTTCCTTCTGGAGTCATGATATCGGTGGCTTTGAAAATACTGCTCCTGCAGATGTATACAAACGATGGCTTGCATTTGGATTGCTTTCCTCTCACAGCCGTCTGCATGGATCGGGAAGCTACCGGGTACCGTGGGCATTTGATGAGCAGGCCTGTGATGTGGCGAGATATTTTGTGCAGCTGAAATGCAGCCTGATGCCGTATCTGTATGCAAAAGCGGTGGAAGCGCATGAGGACGGTACGCCGGTAATGCGTCCTATGGTATTTGCGTTTGAAGACGATCCGGCCTGCCAGACTCTGGATATGCAGTATATGCTGGGGGAAAGTCTGCTGACAGCACCGATCTTTTCGGAGGATGGCAGCGCAGCCTGGTATCTGCCGGAGGGCACGTGGACAAATTATCTGGACGGTACAGTCAAAGAGGGCGGAAGGTTTTACAAGGACAGATTTGACTATTTCTCCCTGCCGCTTTATGTGCGGGAAAATACCCTGCTGGCAGTCGGCAGCGTGACAGAGCGCCCGGATTATGATTATGCGGCAAGCTCTGTGCTGCATCTGTTTGCATTAAAGGATGGAAAAGAGGCAGTCTGCAAAATCCCGGATATCCACGGACAGATTGTGGAAACCGTAAAAGCGATCCGCAGCGGTAAAAAAATTGTCGTAACGGCAGATGGTAAAAACAGGGAAGAGGATGCTGCTTTTGCATTGGTGATGCATGACGAAAACGGCAATATGCAGGAAATTTCGGTTCCGGCAAAGGGAGAGGCTGTGCTGGAGCTGATCTGAAAAGTCGAAACCATATCCGTGATATCTGCAGCTTTGGATGGCAGGGCTGACGGATAACAGCATGAAATCCGGAATCAGAACAGGGGCGGACGAAAATAGTCTGTCCCTGTTTTTTATCTCATAGGAAAATGCATCCTATGAAATAAAAACGCTCCGCGAGGATGCGCACTCGGCGCAAGGGTGGATGGTTGCCGAA
This sequence comes from Gallintestinimicrobium sp., assembly GCF_046968865.1. NCBI lineage: Bacteria > Bacillati > Bacillota > Clostridia > Lachnospirales > Lachnospiraceae > Gallintestinimicrobium > Gallintestinimicrobium sp. The sequence goes on from NZ_JBKVPW010000011.1 coordinate 91,888, forward strand.
GCAACCGCGCCCCGGCGCGAGAATGTGCCAAGGCACATTCTTTTTATAGCTGCGGGACTGGTTTTTTACCGTGTGAAATGGTACAATAAAAATGTATGCGGTGCAAAAACAGCCTCCGGTGTGATCGGAGACTGTCAAAATAGAAAACAGGAGGATTTATTTCCATGAAAGTGCTTGTAATCAACTGCGGCAGCTCCTCTTTGAAGTATCAGCTGATCGACAGCCAGAGTGAAGAGGTCCTGGCAAAGGGACTGTGTGAAAGAATCGGAATCGAAGGCAGCAGCGTAACCCATCAGAAAGCCGGCGAAGGCAAAAAGACGGAAGCGGTTCTGATGAAGGATCATACCGATGCAGTAAAGGTTGTGATCGAGAAGCTGACAGATCCTGCAGAGGGCGTGATCGCATCTTTGAAGGAAATTGATGCAGTAGGTCACAGAATCGTACATGGCGGAGAAAAATTCAAGGGATCTGTTGTGATTGATGACAGTGTACTGGAGGCAATTGCGGAGTGCAATGACCTTGCACCGCTTCACAATCCGGCAAACCTGATCGGTATCAGATCCTGCCAGAGGGTAATGCCCGGCGTGCCGATGGTAGCTGTATTCGATACCGCATTTCATCAGACGATGCCCGGCAAAGCTTATTTATACGGTCTGCCGTATGAATATTATGAGAAATACAAAGTACGTCGTTACGGCTTCCATGGAACCAGCCATGATTTCGTTTCCAAACGTGTCGGAGAACTGCTTGGAAAAGACAGAAAGGATCTGAAAATTATCGTATGCCATCTTGGCAACGGTGCTTCCGTATCCGCAGTTGACCACGGTAAATCCGTGGATACCTCCATGGGTCTGACGCCCCTGGAAGGCCTGATGATGGGAACCAGAAGCGGCGATATGGATCCTGCGATCGTTGGTTTTATCGCAGAAAAAGAAAATCTGACAGCTGCAGAGGTCATCAATATCTGCAACAAAAACTCCGGTGTGCTTGGCCTGTCCGGTATTTCCAGCGACTTCCGTGATCTGGTAGAAGCTGCGGCAGCAGGCAACGACCATGCGCAGACGACGCTGGAAGCATACGCTTATCGTGTCGGCAAATATATCGGTGCATATGCGGCTGCTATGAACGGTGTGGATGCCATCGTATTTACAGCAGGAATTGGTGAAAACAACGCACAGGTTCGTGCTCTGATCAGTCAGTATACAGGCTTCCTTGGCTGCGAGATCGATCTGGAAAAGAATAAGGCGGCAGTCGGTGTGGAGGCTGTTATTTCCACTCCGGAATCCAAAGTAACAGCCCTGGTGGTTCCGACCAATGAAGAGCTTGCCATTGCGCGGGAAACAGTTCGTCTGGTGAGCGCGTAAAGGAAACGATAATTTGCAACAGGTACGGGCGTTGTCCTGCCGGGGAACCGACGGACAGCGCCCGTGGTAGAATGTATGGAAAAGATCATTGTACTGAAAGGGATTGCAGTCCCTTATGAACTGCAGCGGAAAAATATCAGGAGAATGAACCTGCGCGTCCACAGAGATGGGCGCGTTTTGGTTTCTGCGAGCAGAGATACAGCGCAGTGGGAAATAGAGGCGTTTCTTCTGGAAAATGCGGATTTTGTCCTGCAGAACCGGGAACGCTGTCTGAAGCTGATTGAAGCCGGAGATGGAATCAGCGCCGGGAAAAATCGACGTTATGAAGATGGGGATGTGCTTTATCAGTGTGGAAAAGCCTGCCGCCTTTGTGTTGTGGAGGGCAGGAAAGAGTCGGTGGAGCGGATCGGCCGTGTGATTTTAGTGACACAGAAAAATCCATCCGATGCAGACAGACGCAGACGGATGCTCGAAGGGTATCTGACACAGTGCTGCCTGGAGCAGATGGAAGAAATCTGTGAGAGGATTTATCCGGTTTTTTCCCGGATGGGGGTAGCATGGCCCCAGATTAAAGTGCGCAGTATGGTGTCCCGATGGGGAAGCTGTCAGCCGAAAAAGAAGATCGTGACTTTTTCCAGACAGCTTGGGGAGACGCCGCCTGCGTGCATGGAATATGTTGCAGTACATGAGTTTTGCCATTTTATCCAGCCGAATCACTCTGCAGCATTTCATCAGCTTATGACGGAGCTGATGCCGGACTGGAGGCAGAGAAAGCAGCTGTTGAACAGCCGGGCATGGGTTGATGTCGGGGAGACATAATATGGCTGGAAGCCTGCGCTTTCCATTGAAAAAATGCGTCTGTCATGGAGAAAAGATTCCGTGCGGCAGGCGCATTTTTGTTCGTTTTTATCTATATATGCCTGAAACGATAAACGATTGTGGATGTTTCGAAAAATTGCATCGGGACTGTTTGGAGAATCGCAGGCGCTACCGCGCCAGTTCTGTGCACACTTCACGGACACTGTCGAAAATCCAGGTTGGTTTGGTGTCGCTCTTTTCCAGGTCATCAAGTGTTGCCTCGCCGGAGAGGACACAGATCGTATCGACTCCTGCATTGACACCGCAGGCGATGTCTGTGTAGATGCGGTCACCGACGATCACGGTGTCCTCTTTGGAGATGCCGAGCTTTTTTAAAACACAGTCGATCATGATCGGTTCTGGCTTGCCGATGAAAAACGGTGTTTTGCCGGTCGCATTTTTGAGCATGATGCTCATGGAGCCGCAATCCGGGATGTAGCCGAAGCTGACCGGACAGACAAGATCCGGATTGGTTGCAAGATAAGCAACCTCACGCCCGAGCATGATGCAGGTGTCACGTACCTTTTCAGAGGTATTTTCTGTATCAAAGCCGATTAAAACGACAGAGGCGGAATCCTCCGGCTTCGTGACAACGCGGATGCCGTTTTGCTCCAGCTCTGCGACAAGAGAACGGGTTCCCATACAGAAAACGGTCTGTCCGGGATAATTCTCCTGAAGATAAAAAGCGGTTGCCTGGCTGGAAGTATAGAAATGCGAAGCATCGGCGGTAATTCCCATCCGGTTTACCTTTTCCACATAGTCCTTTACGGATTTGGAGGAATTGTTGGTGATGAAAATATAGCGTCCTCCATTTTTTTCAATCTGGGAAAGAAAATCCAGCGTTCCTTCAAAAATTGAATTTTCATTATAGATCGTGCCGTCCATATCCAGCAGGAACAGCTTTTTATGCCGGAGTGCATCCGCGTTTTTTTTAAATTTATCTGTAAGCATTTCGGATCAGTTCTCCCTGAAACCGGTGGCAACCGGAATATTTTTAGTGGCGACGATATCCGCACCCGTACCTGCCGCGTCGCGCAGCAGGACATCTCCGATTTGAACCGGGGCGACAGCGTGGATCTGACGGATCGCTTCCATGACATCCTTTATTTTACCTTTGGGGATATCGGAGGCAGTCTTAACGGAAACGACAGGCAGGACGCCGCCGGAAACCAGCGCTGTAGAAGTTACGATACGGGTTGGATTGGTGACCTCCCTACGACCGTAAGCAGCGCCGCGGGGGCAGGTATTGCCGGTGACGGATACAACCTCGCCGTTTTCAAGCGTAACAGTAAGCGGGCAGCCCAGAGGGCAGCAGATGCAGATTAGATTTTTTTCTTCCATAACAAATCAGCCCTCCTCTTTTGCAACACAGATTGTGATGGATTGTGCGTCGGCGGGAATTGCAGATTTTTTCAGGATGATCTGCTGCATTTCGCCGGGCGCGAGCTTCTTCTTTTTCTGGCGCAGCAGACAGGTATCACCTGCTGTAACAGTCAATACTGCGTCTGTGAATACGCTTCCGACGCGGAAACGAACCAGAAGCGAGTCCTCCATATGGGACAGCCGAATGGACTGCGGAACCGTGTATCGGACGCCGCCCGATGGAATAAGCGGGATGCCGGTGGAGCCGTCCGCAGCAGCGGCGTTGTGAGCGTTATTGTTAGCCTTCACGCCGGTTGAACCTTGCCCGGCGGAAGCGCTGCTCGCGCCGCTGTCAGCCTGTGTGGTCAAATTCTGTTCAGCGGAAGCAGTGCCCGCGCGGTCATCCGCTGTCTGCCGGATATATTCTGCCGCGAATTTTCCGGCACGTCCGGCTTCTTCGGAAACGTAATCGACCAGATCATGTACGTGCAGAACATTGCCGCAGGCGAATACGCCGGGAACGTTCGTTTCGAGGCTTTCATTCACCAGTGGACCGCCTGTGACGGGGGATAAGGATACACCGAGTTTGGTGGAAAGTTCGTTTTCGGGGATAAGTCCACAGGAGAGCAGCAGTGTATCGCAGGGGATATTTTGCTCGGTTCCGGGGATCGGCTTGCGGTCAGGACCGACCTGTGCCAGTGTAATGCCGGTTACGCGATCTTTTCCCTGAATATCGATGACTGTATGGGAAAGCAGCAGCGGAATGTCAAAATCCTCCAGGCACTGGACGATATTTCGCTGCAGACCGCCGGAATAGGGCATCAGCTCGGCAACGGCTTTGACTTTCGCACCTTCGAGGGTCATTCGACGCGCCATAATCAGACCGATATCGCCGGAGCCGAGGATTACTACCTCTTTACCCGGGAGAAAGCCTTCCATATTGACGAGACGCTGGGCTGTACCGGCGGTGTAAATGCCTGCCGGACGGAAGCCGGGGATGTTTAAAGCGCCTCTGGGGCGTTCACGGCAGCCCATCGCGAGAATTACACTGCGGCAGGGCAGCTGCAGGAGTCCGTCTGTGCGGTTCATGGCTGTAACACAATGCAGGCCTGTGGAAGCGTCTGTGCTGATATCCAGAACCATTGTGGAGAGCTTATAGGGAATTTCCAGTGCGAGCGCTTCGTCGATGAAACGGGAAGCGTATTCTGGTCCGGTCAGCTCTTCCTGAAAGGTGTGCAGACCGAAGCCGTTGTGGATACACTGATTTAAAATGCCGCCCAGCTCCTGATCGCGTTCGAGGATCAGAAGATTGGAAACTCCGTTTTTATGGGCGGCGATAGCGGCAGCAAGTCCGGCAGGACCTCCGCCGATGACGATCAGATCATATTGTTTCATAAGCCCGATTCCTCCCTTGTAGTGCCGGTAAGCAGTTCAGAGCCTTGCCCGTGTTTGGTGACAGAAAGTGGGTTCATGGAAAGCTCGCGTTCGAGGATTTCCATGACTCTGGGAGAACAGAAACCTGCCTGACAGCGTCCCATTCCGGCACGGGTGCGTCGTTTTACGCCGTCTAAGGAGCGTGCGCCGACCGGACGGCGGATTGCATTTATAATTTCTCCCTCTGTAACGGTTTCACAGCGGCAGATCACATTGCCGTATGCAGGATCTTCTGACAGAAGCTCTTTTAATTCCTCCGGGGAAGCAGAAGCGACACAGGGAATGCCCTTGCGGGTCGCAATAAAGTTGTCCTTGCAGGAAGCCCCCAGCTTATGGGAAACCAGCTCTGCAACATATTCCCCGATTGCGGGAGCGGAGGAAAGACCGGGAGATTCGATTCCGGCACAGTCAAAGAAGCCGGGAGCATCCTCTGCCTCACCAATTACGAAATCACCGCCTGCTTCGGAGGCGCGCAGACCTGCAAACGAGGTAATTGTCAGATTACCGGGCAGGGACGGAACGCTGAGCCGTCCTTTTTCCATAACGTCAGCAAGTCCTGCCTGGGTGGTATTGACGGCCTCTTTATCGGAAAGGTTTTCGGCGGTGGGACCGACTAACAGGTTTCCGTGGACGGTAGGGCTGACCAAAATGCCCTTGCCCATCTTTCCGGGAAGCTGAAAGATCGTATGGGAAACGAGGGTTCCGGCTTTTTTGTCCAGAAGCTGGTATTCTCCGCGGCGGGGCGTGATAGAAAGCTTGTGGGCGCTGACCTGATTGTGCAGCTCGTCCGCATAGACACCGGCGGCGTTGATGATACAGCGCGCTTCAAAGGTGTCGCCGGCAGCGGTTAAAACGTTCCAGTGACCGTCAGAAGCGTTGCGGGAAAGGGCTTTTACTGTAGTGTCAAAGCGGAACGAAACGCCGTTTACGGCAGCGTTTTCCGCCAGGGCGATCGTCATCAGGAACGGACATACAATTCCACCGGTCGGGCAGACAAGCACTGCCTTTACGTCGTCGGAAAGTGCTGGCTCGAGGGACTTGATAGCCTCACCGGTCACGATGGAAAGACCGGGAACGCCGTTTTTGCGTCCGCGGTCTGCCAGCTCTTCCAGTTCCGGAATCTGGGATTCTTCAAAACAAAGTACCAGGGAGCCGTTTCTGGTAAAGGGAAAATCGAGGTCAGCGGAGAGCTGATCCATGAGTTCGTTCCCTCTCACATTAAAACGGGCTTTTAAGGAGCCGGGCTTTGCGTCGTGTCCGGCATGGATGATGGCGCTGTTTGCTTTGGAGGTTCCGCAGCAGACGTCCTCTTCTTTTTCCAGCACCAGGATATTTAGTTGATAACGGGAAAGCTCCCGTGCAATCGCGCATCCGGTCACACCGGCACCGATTATGATTGCATCATACATGGTAAATTCTCCTTTCGGAAAAATGAAAGTCAGGCACTTGTAAATTACGGCAGAATGTGTCCGGCAGCAAGATAGAGACGATACCATTCCTCACGGGTTAGCGTAATATCGCAGGCGGCGCAGATCTCGCGGAAGCGGGAGGGCTTTGTCGTGCCGGCGATCAGCTGCATGTGTGCAGGGTGACGCAGAATCCATGCAGCTGCAATTGTTGTCGGAGTCGTGCGGTATTTGTCTGCAATTTCCTCCAGACAGTGGTTCAATTCGGGATACTTGTCGCTGCCGATGAAAACGCCTTCAAAAAAGCCGTACTGGAACGGTGACCAGGTCTGGATGGTGATATCGTTGAGACGGCAGAAATCGAGAATGCTGTCGTCGCGGTCAATTGCACCGGCGGTTGTCATGTTGACTTCCATGCCGCTCTGGATCATGGAGGAGTTGGGCAGGGAAAACTGCAGCTGGTCGGTTACGAGGGGCTGGCTGATATATTTCTGCAGCAGCCTGATCTGGCTTGATTTGTGGTTGGAAACACCGAAGTTGCGGACCTTGCCGCTTTGCTGCAGCTGGTTGAAGGCTTCTGCCACTTCTTCCGGCTCCATCAGGGCATCCGGACGGTGCAGGACAAGCACATCCAGATAGTCAGTGCGCAGACGTTTCAGAATGCCGTCTACAGAAGATAAAATGTGTTCTTTGGAAAAATCATACATAACGCCGGAAACAATGCCGCATTTGGACTGCAGAAGGATCTTGTCGCGGACAGAGGGGGACATGTGGATCGCGTCTGCAAACGCTTCCTCGCAGGTGCCCTGACCGTAGATGTCGGCGTGTTCGAAAAAGTTGCAGCCAAGCTCCAGCGCCGTTGCAACGAGTTCCTCGGCTTCTTTAGCGGAAACGTCGCGGATGCGCATGCAGCCGAGGGCAACGGAAGGGACTGTCAGTCCACTTTTTCCAAGTTGAATATATTTCATATACCTATACCTCCACCGGGTAAATTTCACTGCTTTCAGTATACCTCATAAGACGGGAAAAGGAAAGAAAAAGAGATGTCCGGAAGCGTTCAAAAAACGATACCAGAAGAGAAAATTTTGTGTATAGAGAGGGAGCTTCCTGCACGCAAAAACCGGCGGAGATTTTTCAAAAATCTCCGCCGGCTGAAAAAGCCAGGTGTGAAGCAGCCGGTGGCGGTTGCCGTTGTCGGTCAGTTGCCGGAAGCTGCGGAATCCGCCGCTGCGAGCTCAGGCTTGCGCATCAGAATCGTCATAAATTCTTCGCCTGTAATCGTTTCATGCTCGTACAGGTATTTAGCGATTTCATGAAGCTTTGGCAGGTTATCCTGCAGAAGCTGGATCGCTTTCTGGTGCTGTGCTTTTACAAGGTCGACGGTCAGGGTATCGATCTGGGTCTGTGTCTCGGGTGAGCAGGAAAGGGAGGAATCGCCGCCCAGATACTGGTTTGCAACGGTTTCCATTGCAACCATATCGAAAGTATCGCTCATGCCGTAGCGGGTGATCATTGCACGGGCGAGCTTGGTTGCCTGCTCGATATCGTTGGAGGCGCCGGTTGTGATGGAGTGGAAGATGATTTCTTCTGCTGCGCGGCCGCCGGTCAGCGTTGCAATCTTATTTGCCATTTCTTCTTTGGACATCAGGAAACGTTCGCCTTCCTCGACCTGCATGGTATAACCAAGTGCACCGCTGGTACGGGGAATGATCGTGATCTTGTGTACCGGTGCGGAGTTCGTCTGCAGGGCGGCGACAAGGGCATGACCGACTTCATGATAGGAAACGATCAGTTTTTCTTTTTCGGAGAGCACGCGGCTCTTTTTCTGGTAGCCTGCGATAACAACCTCGATGCTTTCTTCGAGGTCTGCCTGTGTTGCAAAACGACGACCGTCGCGGACTGCACGCAGAGCAGCTTCGTTGACGATGTTGGCGAGTTCAGCGCCGGAGGCACCGGAAGCAGCTTTTGCGATTTCATGGAAGTTTACATTATCTGCAATCTTGATCTTACGGGCATGTACCTTCAGGATATCTTCGCGGCCCTGTAAGTCAGGCAGCTCAACCGGAATTCGGCGGTCGAAACGCCCTGGTCTGGTCAGCGCAGGATCAAGGGAATCCGGGCGGTTCGTCGCTGCCAGGATGACAACGCCTTTGGAACCATCGAAACCGTCCATTTCTGTCAGCAGCTGGTTTAAGGTCTGTTCCCGCTCGTCGTTGCCGCTGATCTGTCCATCACGCTTTTTACCGATTGTATCGATCTCATCGATGAAGACGATACAGGGAGCCTTCTCACTCGCCTGCTTGAACAGGTCACGTACCTTGGCTGCGCCCATGCCGACGAACATTTCCACGAATTCAGAACCGGAAATGGAGAAGAAGGGAACGTCCGCTTCACCGGCGACTGCCTTGGCAAGCAGGGTTTTACCGGTTCCGGGAGGGCCTACGAGCAGTGCGCCTTTGGGCATTGTTGCGCCGATTGCGCGGTATTTTTCAGGGTTATGCAAAAAGTCTACGATTTCGGTCAGAAGCTCTTTTGCCTCATCTTCACCTGCTACATCGGAAAACTTGATGCCGGTGGAGGATTTGACATAAACCTTGGCGTTACTCTTGCCGAACGACATCGCGCCGCCGGGACCTCCGGTCATGCTGTTGGTCATCTTTTTAAAGAGCAGCTGGCCTAAAAAGATGAAAATAATAGTAGGCAGGATAAAACCGATCAGCATATTCATCAGAGGGGACTGCTGAGTCGGAATCTCTCTGGTCAGAGCCGCACCGGAGGAAGTGATCTTATCGATCAATTCGCTGTCGGTGTTGATCAGACCGGTCTTGCAGACCTGAGTTTTGCCATCCTGTTTGATGGTGTAATAAATGATAGAATCCTGGACGTCGAACTGGACCTCCTGAATCTGTTTGCTGTCGATACCTTTTAAAAAGTCACTGTAGGTCGTTTCCCTGATGCTTCGTTCCATGATCCCCGGAAGAACAAAAATATTAAGCAGGAACATAACGATCAGAGCGACGACGGCATACGTGGCAAGCACTTGTTTTGGTTTTTTGTCATCGGGATTGGTTGTCATAGGTGTCTCCATTCTGTGCGCTGTCTGCACGGCACGGACATGTCGGGATGTCCGGGAAAAATAGTGTCTTAAAAACGTTTCAGATTAAGTTTATTATGCGTCCGGCCTGGGAAATTTACAAGAAAAGAATTGAAAAGAAATTCTAAAAGAAATATAAACTGAAAAGGAATCGGAGAGGGTATCATGTTCTTATGCGCAGCTGAAAACAGGAGAACAAAAAAACACCGTCCCCGAAAGTCAAGCTTTCAAAAACAGTGCTTCTTAGTGCACCGCCAGGGGCTCGAACCCTGGACACCCTGATTAAGAGTCAGGTGCTCTACCAACTGAGCTAGCGGTGCATTTTCTTTTGTTTCGCTGAATCTCTGTATCGCTCAGCGACAAGATATATTATATGGCATGGATCGAGTTTTGACAAGTGTTTTTTGAAGAAAATTTAAGAAAAATATGCATAAAAAATGAAATATAAAAACGAGGTAATGCAGCAAAATAAATAAATAAGTCGAAAAAACGATAGACACGAATATGGAAAAAAGAATATAACAGGAAATAGCTATAAAAATCAGAAAAGGCAGAAAATTTAAAATGGGTCAAAAATTGGAATGATTGCCGGGCTTTTTTGCAAAACGCTTTTCCTGGTGGCGGCTTTGGAACGGATATGGTAGAATAAACTGAATTGCGCATGCGAGGCAGAATCTTAGATTCTTATCTGCCAAATGGAGACAAAATGCAAAAGAAAGCAATAACGTTGATTTATGGAACAGGGAACGCCGGGAAGCTCGATCTGATGCGCCATTACCTGAGCACGTTGCAGGAGATTCGCCTGCTCGGTTTAAAGGATTTGCCATTTTGCTGGGGAGAGATAGAAGAATGTGGGAAGGACCCGCTGGAGAATGCGCGGCAGAAAGCCCTCGCATATTACCGAATCTGCGGGCAGCCGGTTTTTTCACAGGACAGCGGTCTTTATATAGAAGGACTGCCCAAGGAGCGTCAGCCGGGCGTGCATGTACGGCGGGTAAACGGTGTCAACCTGACGGATGAGCAGATGCGGAAATATTATAAGAAGATTGCCGCAGAGTTTGGCGGGCGGTGCGTCGCACAGTATCAGAACGCGATTTGCCTGGTTTTTTCTGAGAATGAAATTTACGAAGCCAGAGGCGGTGCACTGAACTGGAAAAAATTCTGGTTGATGACAGAGGAGCGGCCACAGCGGATGGAAGGCTTTCCTCTGGATGCGATCTGTGCAGATTACCGGACAGGCAGACACTTTTATGATGGAGAAGCTACAATGCCGGAGGAAGAGGGAGACGGCGTGCGCGATTTTTTCCGGAATGCATTAAAGCAGCACGAAATGAGGAATAAGATTGAAAAATAAACTTTTTCAATCGCGAGATTTGTGTCTGCGCGCACTTGACACAAACTCGACATGCGCAAAAAGCGTGCGCAGAAATGAGCGAGAAAGATGACAGAAAAATTATATGATGTGAATGCGTATCTGACAGAATTTGATGCGGCGGTCGTAAGCTGCCAGGTGTTGAAGGAAGGCACGGAGCGAGACATGAATGGTCAGCTGGCAGTTGGCGAAGCAGCGCGGCCGGATGCGCCACTCTGGGAGGTTGCTCTGGATCGAACAGCCTTTTATCCGGAGGGCGGCGGTCAGCCCTGCGATTTCGGTGTACTCGGCGGCGCCCGGGTGACAGATGTACAGGAAAAGGACGGCATAATTTTCCATTTGTGCAGCGCCCCGCTGGAGGTTGGAAGCTGCGTGCATGGAACCATTGACTGGGACAGAAGGCTGATGCATATGCGGGAGCATTCCGGAGAACATATCATTTCCGGTATCATCTGCCATACCCACGGCTATTCGAATATCGGCTTCCATATGGGAAAGGACTGCGTGACGATCGATTTTTCGGGACCGCTGACGGCAGAACAGATTCAGGAGGCGGAAGACCTGGCGAACCAGAAGGTACTGGAGAATATAGAAATTCTGGCGGAGTATCCGGACAAGGAGACCCTTGCAACACTGGATTACCGCAGTAAAAAAGAGCTGACCGGGGCGATCCGCATCGTTACGATTCCGGGTGCGGATGTGTGCGCCTGCTGTGGAACGCATGTGAAATACACAGGTGAGGTCGGACCTATCAAGGTCATTTCTGCAGAGCATGCAAAGGGTGGAAGCCGTCTGGATATTCTGATCGGGGAAAAAGCGCTGGCAGATTATAAGTGCCGATTCGAAAACACGCAGAAAATCTCGGCATTGCTGTCTGTAAAGCCGGAGCAGACCGCGCAGGCAGCCCAAAAGCTGCTGCAGACGGTGGCTGATCTAAAACAGGAGCTCGGCGCGTTAAAGCTGCGCCTGCTGGAAGAAAAGGTGGATGCCGTAGAGACCGGAAGCAGCGCCTACGTGCTGTTTGAGCAGGGACTGAGCACAGTAGACGTCCGTAAGCTGGCGGATAAGCTGGCACAGAAGGTCTTATTTGCAGCAGTGTTTAATGGCAGCGATACAGATGGTTATCAGTATGTGATCTGCGCATCTGACCGGGATGTTTCGGCGTTTGGCAAGGCGTTCAACAAGGCACTTTGCGGGCGCGGCGGCGGGAAAAATCCAATGATCCAGGGACAGGTAAAAGCAGAGCAGAAAGCAATTTGGGAATACCTGACAAAAGGAGGAGTTTTGCAGGATGGAAAATAAAGACAGAAAGCTGGTATTTTTTGATATTGACGGAACTCTGGTCGATGGACCGACCCATCAGATTCCGCAGAGTGCAGTGGAGGCGATCCGTAAACTTCGCGAAAATGGACACCTGGCATTTATCAATACGGGACGGACGTTGGTGAGCATTGAGCCGAGAATCCGCGAAATCGGATTTGACGGCCTGGTATGTGGCTGCGGAACACATATTTATTATGAAGGAGAAACGTTGTTTAGCCACAGCATTTTGCATGAAAAATGTACGGAAATCGTATATGAGCTGCGCAGACTCGGCATCCCGACATTTTTTGAAGCGGAGGAGCATGTGTATTATGACAGCCGCTGTATGAGTCCGGAGCTTGGCAATTCGGTTTCCAATTTTAAGAGTCTGAACTGCTCTGTGCCGGATATGCCGGAGCGGCCAGAGGACAGTGATGTGGTGTTTGATAAATTTTTCTGCCTGCTTCGTCCGGATGATCCGGTGGATAAGCTGAGAAGTTTTATCGGAGACGAATTTACTGCAGTGCCCCAGGGAGAGCATTATCTGGAAATCGTTCCGACAGGCTGCAGCAAGGCGGAGGGGATCCACATTTTACAGAAAAAACTGGGAATCCCCAAGGACAACTGTTATGCCATTGGGGACTCTGAAAACGATATTCCGATGCTGGAGGCTGTGCCCCACAGCATTGCGATGGGTGTCTGCTCCAAAACGATCCTGCCGTATTGCAGCTACCGGACCACGCCGGTCCTGGAGGACGGAATCGCAAACGCGTTAAAGCACTACGGGCTGATCTGAGCCGTCTGCGCGGGCGCGATTGAACTGCAGGAACTGTTAACGGGTACTGGACGCATGATACAGGATGAGATCCTCCTGTAGATTTTTTATGAAATGATGATAAAACAAAAAAGACGGGAAGAAAATCCTGTCTTTTTTTGTTCTGAGTGCTTATAGGTTTATAAATAAAACCCTTTCGTTTGCCATAGGCTCCTCCCACTACCTTTAGGTGGTGGGAGGAGCCTTGTAAATCTTTAATCGTTAACCCTGATTCTCAATATATTTTTGTATGGTAGTTGACGATACTTCTCCAATGCTGCAAGCAAAATATCCGTCTGACCAAAATATTTTTTTCTTCCAATACTGTTTAGACAGAAACGAACCATATTTGTGCCATAAGTATTAGCAATATCGTTAACATCATCAGCGATAGAATCTTTGAGTAATTGTTTACGATATTTGGTTACTAGAACTATATGTACTTTAAGGCTGTATTTCCGTCTGTTATGACGATTGTATCTATTATCCATAATTCACCTCAAAACATTGATTTTCACTAATTGTTATTATATAATATATTTAGTGAAATATCTACGAAAGGAGTACATCTATGGAACAGATAACTATTACAGCTAAAATTCAAATAGTCGCAACGGAAACGGATAAAGTTTTGCTTGATGAAACTATGTCTGTTTATCGTAATGCCTGCAATTATGTTTCAGACTATGTATTCCGTACTCATGACTTAAAGCAGTTTTCGCTCAATAAGGTTTTGTATTCTACTTTACGAGAAAATTTTAACCTTAAATCGCAAATGGCTCAGTCTGTTTTGAAGACTGTTATCGCCAGATATAAGACCATTCTTGAGAATCAAAACGAATGGATGAAACCCTCGTTCAAAAAGCCTCAGTATGATTTGGTTTGGAACAGAGATTATTCCTTAACACAAAACTGCTTTTCAATCAATACGCTAAACGGTCGTGTGAAGTTATCTTATTTTGCAGACGGAATGTCTAAGTATTTCGACCATACGATTTATAAGTTTGGTACAGCTAAACTTGTAAATAAGCATGGCAAGTATTATCTTCACATACCAGTAACCTACGATGTCGAAGAAAGTAATGTTTCTGACATCTGTAATGTTGTGGGTATAGATAGAGGTATTAACTTTGTTATTGCCACTTATGACAGCAAAAACAAGTCTGGATTTGTTAGTGGTAAGGCTATGAAGCAAAAACGTGCTAATTATTCCAAACTTCGTAAAGAACTCCAAATGCGACAGACCTCATCTTCAAGACGAAGAATAAAAGCTATTGGTGGGCGAGAAAACCGTTGGATGCAGGATATTAACCATCAGGTATCAAAGGCACTCGTCAAAAATAACCCCAAGCACACTCTCTTTGTATTGGAAGATTTATCAGGTATTCGTAATGCTACAGAACGTGTTAAAACAAAAGACCGTTATGTTTCTGTATCATGGTCTTTCTATGACCTTGAACAAAAACTAATCTACAAAGCAAAACAGAATCAGTCTTCTGTTATTAAGGTAGACCCTCGCTATACAAGTCAGTGTTGCCCTTGTTGTGGGCACGTTGAAAAGTCTAACCGCAATAAGAAGATACACCTGTTTACTTGTAAAAACTGTGGTTACAAATCTAATGATGACCGCATTGGAGCTATGAATCTGTATCGTATGGGAATAGACTATCTTGCAGATAGCCAAGTACCTAATACAGTTGTAACAGAGTAAACTCTGCTACAAAGGGTGCTGTCAACCACCCTATGATGTAACGCCACTTTAGATAGCAATATCTATCGGGGATTAAAGGTCGGAGGTGTAAGCCGTTAGTACGACTGGGCAGTTACAAGCCCATGACCTTTAGGTCGTGGGTAGTTGACACAATGAAGTACGATATGGATTTAACCCTTAATGCCGGATGTGGCCACGCTTTCGATAAACTGCTTCTGGAAGATGAAGAAGATTACAACCAGCGGGATAACGGCTAATACGGCGCCTGCCATCTGCATCGGGTACTGTGTCGTGTACTGACCCTGCAGAGTGGACAGTGCAGGACCTAAGATCAGCTTATCCATGGAGTTGTTGACGATCAGAGGCCACATGAAGTCGTTCCATGCGAACTTGAAGGTGAAGATGGTCAGCGCTGCGATACCAGGCTGGATTAACGGAACCATAATACGTCCGAAAATCTGGAACCGGTTACAGCCATCTACGATTGCGGCATCTTCCAGCTCCTGAGGCATGGACATAAAGAACTGCCGCAGCAGGAATGTACCGAAGGCACTGAACAGGTTCGGAAGAAACAGCGCCGGGATGGTGTTCAACAGTCCCATCTTCTGGATTAACTGATACTGGGGAAGCAGGAAAATCTGTCCGGGAACCATCAGGACGGATAACAGCAGTACGAAAATAAAGTTTTTGAACGGGAACTCAATTCTCGCAAAGGCATATCCTGCCATGGAACAGAACACGATCTGTACAACTGTAGTAATGAAAGCGGAAAGGATGGATTTCTGGGAATTTTTATATGTAGATAAAGGAAATATTCTTGTACGCGCAGCAGATGATTTTGCTGAATCTGGAGCTGTTTTTGCTGACGCTGCGCAGGGAGCGGGAAGAAAAGGCAGACGATTCCAAACGGTTTGAGCTGACGGAAGAGACAGCACATCTGAAAAGTTCCCGACTGATTCAGGTCGTCCACTATATGCAGGAGCATGTTCAGGAGCAAATCGATATGAATACACTCTGTGATGTTTTTTATATGAGCCGGTCTACGCTGCAGCATCTTTTCCATAAGGAGTTCGGATGCGGACCAATGGAATATTTCAGCAGAATGAAGATCCGGCGTGCACGGGAAATGATGCGGGAAGAAAATTGCAACATCACAGAAATTGCTGCACGTCTGTCCTATGGATCGGTACAATATTTTTCCAGACAGTTTAAAAAAGAAATGGGAATGTCTCCAATGGAGTATTTGTCGTCGGTGAAGGGAATCACACAGGCACTTCGATGAAAAAATATGCAATTTGTATAGAATATACAAGTTCTTAAAAAACAAACATGCAATCTGAATAAATTGATATTGCCGCATGGTGTACCTCGTGGTAATATACAACCATAGCATCCGGAAACGTTTCCGGAAGCGTTCCCGGGAGCATTACCGGGACAACAACAGACAGGAATTGCGCTGAGAAAAGCGCCTGTCACCAATAAAAAAGAGAGGTAGAGCTATGAAAAAGAAACTGATCAGTGTATTACTGAGTGCGGCAATGGCAACAACGATGCTTGCAGGCTGCGGAAGCACTGCCGCAGATACCGGAGCTGCTCCGGCAGAAACGAAAGCAACTGAGGAAAAGACCGAGGCTGCAGATACCGAGGCAGAGACTGGAACGGAAGAGGCTGCTGCCACAGGCGAAGGCAAGGTTTATTACTTAAACTTCAAACCCGAGCAGGCAGATGACTGGGTAGATCTTGCAGCAGAGTACACCGCTGAAACCGGCGTACCGGTAACTGTTGTAACTGCAGCAAGCGGAACCTATGAATCTACTCTGAAGTCCGAAATGGCAAAGACAGAAGCACCTACCCTGTTTCAGGTAAATGGTCCCGTTGGTCTGGCTTCCTGGAAGGATTATTGCTATGACTTAAAGGACAGCGAGGTTTATAAGAACGTACTGTCAGACGATTATGTGTTAAAGGATGGCGACGCTGTTCAGGGTATTGCATATGTAATTGAAACATATGGTCTGATCTACAACAAGGCACTGTTAAATGACTATTTTGCATTGGATGATGCAGAGATCAAATCCATCGATGAGCTGAACAACTTCGAAGCACTGAAGAAAGTTGCAGATGGCATTCAGGCTCACAAGGATGACCTTGGCGTAGAAGGTGCATTCGCTTCAGCCGGTTTTGATTCCTCCTCTGACTGGAGATTTAAGACACATCTGGCAAACCTGCCTCTGTACTATGAATATAAGGCAGATGGAATTACCTCTTCTCCTGCTATCAAGGGAACCTATCTGGACAACTACAAACAGATCTTCGATCTTTACATCACAGATTCTACCTGTGATCCGGCTCTGCTGTCCGGTAAGACTGGTGAAGATGCTGCCAGCGAATTTGCACTTGGCGAAGCTGTCTTCTATCAGAATGGTACCTGGGCTTACAACGACATCAAGGATAACGAAGTAGCAGATGAAGATCTTGGCATGCTTCCTATCTATATTGGCGCAGAAGGCGAAGAAAATCAGGGCCTGTGCACCGGTTCCGAGAACTACTGGTGTGTAAACAAGAATGCAGATCCTGCTGATATCCAGGCAACTCTGGACTTCATGGAATGGGTTGTAACCAGCGATACCGGTCGTGACGCTCTGGCAAACACCATGGGCTTTGTAACACCTTTCAAGACCTTTGAAGACGGTTATCAGTCTCAGAACCCGCTGGTACTTGCAAATGATGAGTACACCAAAGCTGGTAAGACACCTGTATCATGGAACTTCACCACAATGCCTTCTGAAGAGTGGAAAAACGGCGTCGGCAGCGCACTGCTTGAGTATGCTCAGGGCACCGGCGACTGGGATGCTGTTGTAACCGCATTCGTAGATGGCTGGAAGACAGAGTATGACGCAGCACATGCGGAATAATTCAGCTGCATAAGAGTCCTGCACCAAAAATCGGTATGCAGGTAAACAAAGAGGATCATAATCAGAGGGCGGGCTATGTGCCCGCCCTTTCCCTTTCACGCACGGGATTTTTGCATTCCGTGCAGTGAGTACAGATTTTTTGAAACAATGCCGCCTGTGCGGATGCAGAGAACACGAAAGCGGCAGAATGAGAGGAAATTATGGAGAAAGCAATCAGACGGTATTGGCCGATTTTTGTTCTGCCCACATTTCTTGCATTTATCCTTGGATTTATTGCGCCTTTTGCGATGGGCGTATATTTGTCCTTCTGCAAGTTCACGACGGTAACAGATGCAAAGTTTATCGGTTTTTCAAACTATCTTAAAATTTTTACAGATGCTTCATTTGTACACGCCCTGTGGTATACAGCGATTTTCACAGTTGTGACGGTTGTGCTGATCAATGTGCTTGCATTTGCGGTAGCGCTGCTTTTGACAAAGGGATTTCGGGGGACAAATATCTTCCGGACAGTATTTTTTATGCCGAACCTGATCGGTGGTATCATCCTGGGTTATATCTGGCAGCTTCTGTTAAATGGTGTACTGCTGTACATGAACCGGACACTGACCTATTCCTCCGTCTATGGCTTCTGGGGACTGGTTATTCTGATGTGCTGGCAGCAGATCGGCTATATGATGATCATTTACATTGCCGGAATTCAGAATATCCCCGGGGATCTGATCGAGGCTGCAAAGATTGACGGTGCGACCTCCGGACAGATTTTGAAAAACGTGACAATTCCGATGGTAATGCCCTCCATTACGATCTGTACATTCCTGACCCTGACCAATTCGTTTAAGCTGTTCGACCAGAACCTGGCGCTGACAAACGGCGAGCCCTCCAACATGTCCGAGCTGCTGGCGCTGAATATTTTCCGTACATTTTATGGACGTACCGGCTGGGAGGGCGTCGGTCAGGCGAAAGCGGTCGTATTCTTCCTGCTGGTAGCAGCGATCGCATTGACGCAGAACTGGCTGACACGTAGAAAGGAGGTACAGCAGTAATGAATGTGAGAAAAGCAAAGCATGGCTGGATCTTTACGCTGGTCTTTACCCTGATTTCCATTGCCTATGTATTTCCGATCGCGCTGGTTGTGATTAACTCTTTTAAAAAGAAGGCTTATATCAGTAAGAAACCCTTTGCCATTCCGACGGACAAGATGTTTGTCGGCATCGAAAACTATATCAAGGGAATCCAGAGAACCGGCTTTATTGACGCGTTCTTTACCTCTCTCTTTATTACGGTGCTGTCTGTTGGCGTGATCATCCTGTGTACCTCCATGTGTGCGTGGTATATCAGCCGTGTAAAGAATCGTTTTACAACTGCGCTGTATTTTCTGTGTCTGTTTTCGATGATCGTTCCGTTCCAGATGGTAATGTTTACCCTGTCCAAGCTTGCGGATATGCTGAAATTAAATAATCCGCTTGGTATCGTCATTGTATATCTGGGATTTGGCGCAGGGCTTTCCGTCTTTATGTTCTGTGGTTTTGTAAAGAGCATCCCGTTGGAAATTGAAGAGGCTGCGATGATCGATGGTTGTACGCCGCTGCAGACCTTTTTCGGAATTGTTATGCCGATTATGAAGCCAACCTGTATTACGGTTGCAATCCTGCAGACGATGTGGATCTGGAACGACTATCTGCTTCCGTATCTTGTACTGGATATGACGAAGTATAAAACAGTTCCCATCGCAGTTCAGTATCTGAAGGGCGGATATGGCTCTGTCGACATGGGTGCGATGATGGGCGTCCTGGTGCTTGCCATCATTCCGATCATTGTATTTTATCTGGCATGCCAGAAGTACATCATCGAGGGTGTTGTAGCTGGTGCTGTAAAAGGATGAGCTGCGTACCGGAATAAAAATACATATTTAGAAAAAAGAATAAAGCCGTTCGGCTACTGCAAACAGCCGGGCGGCTTTTTATAATTTTGTGATAATTTTGTGATTGTTTTGACTTTACGGGGGTTTTCCTATAAAATGTCGGAGGAAACGCGAAACTTTGACAATTGCGGTCGAAACAATAAGTATGGTAGGGCAGAGAAGCAATGGAGCAGGAAAACAGAGAGTTGGAAGAGATCACAATTAAAGATATTGCACGGATGTGCGGCGTTGGAGTAAGCACGGTATCCCGGGCGATCAATAACCATCCGGATATCAATCCTGAAACGAAGCAGAAGGTAATGGATATCATTCAGAAGTATGGGTATATTCCGAATAACAGTGCGCGGTATCTGAAGCGGACGGACGGAAAGTGTATCGCTGTGCTTGTGAAGGGATTAACAAACCCGTTTTTTGCCGGAGCGATCAAGGTCATGGAGGATGAGATCAAAAAGAAAAAGTATTCCATGGTGATCCGGCACGTTGAATCGGATGAGGATGAGGTTGATGTGGCGTTGGAGCTGGTAAAGGAAAAACGTCTGGCAGGTCTGATCTTTCTTGGGGGACATTTTGTCCATTCAGAAGAAAAGCTGAGTAAGCTGCGGATACCGTTTATTCTCTCAACAGTCGGAGAAGGACCGGACGGAATCCAGCACGATAATTACTCCACCTTGTCTGTTGACGATGAAAAAGAAGGATATCGGATGACAGATTACCTGATTCGACTGGGACACCGCAAAATCGCGGTGCTCGCTGCGGGAAAAGAAGATGTCAGCATCGGTCGGATGCGTCTGATGGGATATTTGCGGGCACTTCGGGAACAGGGAATCGAGCCGGATGAGGGACTGATCTGCTATATGAATCCGAAGCTTCCGTCCTACAGTATGGAAAACGGTTATGTTCTGACCCGACAGCTGCTGGATGAAGGAAAAGAGTTTACGGCAGTGTTTGCTTTTTCAGATACGATGGCAGTGGGAGCCTGTCGGGCGATCGCAGAGGCGGGGAAACGGATCCCACAGGATTATTCTGTTGCGGGCTTTGACGGAATTGAGCTGTGCAGCTATTACAATCCGACCCTGACGACGATCCGTCAGCCGATCCAGGAAATTGCAGAAGAATCTGTCCATCATCTGTTTGATCTGCTGGATGGCAAAAGCAGCCATCAGCATAAGATTTTTCCGGGAGAATTGCTGGAACAGGAATCGACGCGGGCGCTGTAAAGGAATCTGTACTCTGGGAATATATTACAGTTCACTCGTACCCTTCTTAACTCAGATTTTCGTGCAAGCACGGAATCTGAACTCAGAAGGGTACGAGTGAACTGTAACGGGAATATGTTACCGGTTGATATTTTACGAAATAATATTTATAATACTAGTGGGAGAGGAATATTCCTGATTTGAAATGGAGTGTAGAGACAGAAAATGGCAACCTTAAAGGATATCGCCCAGAGGGCGGGTGTAACGGCAACAACAGTATCTCGTGTTATAAACAACAGGGGATATATCAGTGAAGGGACGCGGAAAAAGGTATATGCAGCAATGGAAGAAATGCACTATCAGCCAAATGAGCTGGCACGTGCATTCTCCAAACAGTATACCAATACGATCGGACTGATCGTGCCGCATATTTCGCATCCCTTTTTTATAAAGGTGATCAGTAATTTAGAATCCTCAGCAGCGGAAAAGGGCTTTAAACTGCTTTTGTGTAATTCAAAGGAGCAGCCGGAAAAGGAACAGGATTATCTGGATATGTGCATATCAAACCGTGTGGCGGGCATTGTGCTGTGCAGCAAATATGTTCAGACACGGGAATTTCGCAAAATGAACATCCCAGTCGTGAATCTGGAGCGGGGAGGGGACGATGATACGATTTCCGTACAGTGTGACAACTATCAGGGCGGCAAGCTGGCAGCAGAGCATCTGATTGAATGCGGCTGTAAGAATCTTTTGCATTTCGGCGGCGTCGCCGGTAAGGACATGCCTGCGGACCGGCGTGCGGATGGATTTTCCGATGTCTGTAAAAAGGCAGGAATTCCGTACCGCATATTGGTGAGCGACAGACTGCAGTACGGCTCCATGCATTATGAAGACTTTATCCGCAGGGCACTGCAGGAGTTCCCGGACGTGGATGGAATTTTTGCCAGCAGTGATCTGATCGCTTCTCAGGTGATCCAGGTTGGTGCACAGATGGGCAAGCGGGTGCCGGAGGATATCCAGCTGATCGGCTTCGATGACGTGATGATATCGACGGTAACAACACCACAGATCACGACGATCCATCAGCCTGTGGAAGAAATGACAGAATTGTGCGTGGAATATATTGCGAAGAGTCTGAAGAATGAGTCTGTCCCCCAGAAGATTGTACTGCCGGTACGGCTGGTGCAGCGCGGGACTACGGTTTTGAAGACAGAAATATAGAAGAAACTGGTATAAAAAAGAATCCTGCGAAGCAGGATTCTCCGCCTGCGGCGGGTCGCGCAAGCGACATTCTTCCATTCCGCTGCAGTGCGATCCGCGCGGAGCGCTTTTATTTCATAGGACGCATTTTCCTATGAAATGAGAAAACGCCGGAGCATAAAAAGCTCCGGCGTTTTAACGTTCCGGGGCCTTTGGTTTTGATACCTGCGGATTATTCCGTGCTGCGACTCCCACAATCCTGCCCGATAGTCGCATATCGTATGTCATCGGTAACACAATATGTATTTCGGAAACACATTTGATATACTACATAATGAGAAAAATAGCATAAATAGTATAAAATTGGAACTTCTGCGTAGCTGACAATAGAAAATGGTTTCGTGAAACTGTACAAATATTGCATTTTAAATTTGTAAAAAGGGACAAAAGTATAAAAGATGCACATGTTATCGGTTGACATACATATAGGACGGTGATATGATGACCTCATCAGGAAACAAGAGCTCCGTACATTAGGCAAGAGCTCTAAAAGGATTCCAGGATGCAGCGGGTTTGCAGGACAACTTCTACAAACCACAGCTTCTCAGAATCCATAAAGAAACAAGGAGGATTATGAAATGAAAGGTAAAAAATGGTTATCCCTCGCACTGGCAGGTATGCTGGCAGTGAGCGCACTGGCAGGCTGCGGAAGCTCCTCTTCCAGCACAGGCAGCGCAGACACAGCTTCCACCTCTACAGGTTCCGCTGATTACGACCTGTACATCTTTAACAACAAGGGTGAGAACGCAGACGCTATGGCAGCTGCAGCAGAGGCCTTCGGCAAGGAAAAGGGTGTTAAGGTTAAGGCATTCTCCCTGGGTTCCGGCGTTAACAGTGATGACACACTTCGTACCGAAATGAACTCCAAGAACAAGCCGGCGATCTTCTCCTGCATGAACGCCGAAACTCTGGTTGAATGGACAGAGGGCGGATTTGCAATGGATCTTTCCAAGGCAACCAATGAAGAGTTCAAACAGCTGGTAGCTGATATCCCGGAGAGCTTCAACCTGACAGATGGCACTGCAAATTATGGTATTCCTTATAACGTAGAAGGCTATGGCTACATCGTAGATAAAGAGATGCTGGCAGCTCTGTTTGGTGAAGATCAGGTAGACGCTTTCCTTGAAGCATTCAAGACAGCAACCTATGACGAGTTTGAGCAGATGGTTCTGACTCTGCAGAGCTACATCAAAGAAGGCACAGCAGGAAGCGTTACCTTAAGCGGTCAGGAATTCGCACTGGCAGCAGAGAAGACCGGCAAGGCAGCTACTCTGGAAGGTGTATTCTCTGTAGCAGGCTCCGAAAAATGGACCTATGGTGACCACTTCGTTAACATTGCAGTAGACGCGATCTTCCCGGATTCCAAGGCAGCCGGCGAAGCTACTCTGGAACAGCTGCAGGCTGGCAAGGGTGCATTCGAAGCTTATGCAAAGGCTCTGGATTTAAAGACCGCCAATGCAACAACCCCCAGAGGACCGGAACTGATCAATGCAACTACCAATGGCTATGATCCTTCTGTTGCAACCTTCGCAAACAGCAAGGCAATCTTCTTAAAGCAGGGCAACTGGGCATACGAGAACATCAAGAAAGCAAATGCTGACATCGTTGATACCCTGACCTTCCTGCCCATTAAGATGCCCTTCACACAGGATGACATCAAGGTAGAAGGCCTGACAGTTGAGCATATGCTTGAGTCCATTCCGGTATTCGTACCGAACTACTACTGCATCAACGACAAGGTTTCTGATGAAGAAAAAGAACTGGCAGAAGAGTTCCTTGTATGGCTGAACACCACTGAAGCAGGTCAGAAGTTCGTTGTGGAAGAAATGTCCTTCATCCCTTACAACGCTGATCCTGCAACAACCTCCGCTGGCTACAGCCTGGGCGATTCCATTATCTCCTACATGGCTGCGGATAAGACTCTGACCAACGCATACGCAGGCGCTCCTAAGGGCTGGGCTACCGATAACTTTGGTCTGCAGATGATGGAGAACTATGTAAATACTGCAGAATGGCCTGAAACCGCTTACAGCGATATCGCAGATTATGCCATCAGCAGCTGGGCTGAAATGGCTGGTCTGGAATAATCTCGACCGAGCCATATAAAAAGTGACAGAACGAAACAGAATTTTGTAAAACAGGATTTTCCGGCTGCCGCAAACATGCGACATGGGCTGCGGCAGCCTCCTCTTTCCGGCAAAGCCGGAAAACGACAGGGGAAAAGAAAAGACAAGGAGAGACGTAATGGACAGATATTATAAAAAAAGATTTGTACCGTTAGCGCTTCCGGCCCTGATTTTGTTTGTTATGGTAATTGTGATCCCGTTCATCATGGGTGTCATTTATTCCTTTACAGCCTGGAGAGGTACCTACTTTGCAGGCGGTGATCATTTCTGGGAAGCGTTTGTTGGCTTCGACAACTATGTTAAGGCATTTAAAACCAAAAAATTCCTTGATGCGTTTGTATATACCATTAAGGTAACGCTTGTGGCAGTTGTAGCGATCAACGTGGTATCCCTTGCAATGGCGCTTCTGGCAACCAGCCTGAACAAAGGCGCTGCGGCATACCGCACGATCTACTTTCTGCCTAACCTGTTAGGTGGCCTGGCACTGGGCTATATCTGGCAGTTCATTTTTGAAATCGTTTTTTCCAAGATTCTGTTCGGAGAAGACGGAATCATTTCCATTCCCGCGCTGTGCAACATGACGCAGGACAACACCAAGGCGCTGTTTGCCCTGGTAATGCTGATCACATGGCAGATGGCCGGTTATATGATGATCATCTATACCACCGGTTTGAATAATATTCCGAAGGATCTGTCGGAAGCGGCGGCGATTGACGGAGCAGGTACCTGGCAGAGATTTAAGAGCATCACGGTTCCGATGCTGATGCCATCCTTTACTATCGTATTTTTCCTGACACTGTCCAAATGCTTCATGCTGTTGGATCAGAACGTAGCGTTGACAGACGGTAACTTCAGTACCAGAATGCTGGCGATGCAGATCCTGTATACAACCCGTGACGGTTCTCCCCCGGACTACGGTCTTGCACAGGCACAGGCTGTTATCTTCTTTGTGCTGATCGCAGCTGTAACCCTGGTTCAGGTTTCCATTACATCTAAGAAGGAGGTGGAGCTGTAATGAGCATGCAGGGACGTCATAAAACAGGTCAGGCCTTGATGCACGCGATTTTGGCCCTCGTTGCGATTTATACACTGGCTCCGCTGGTTTTCCTGATCTTCAATTCCTTCAAATCCAACAATGAGATCGTGGATTCACCGGTCAGCGCGCCTTCTTCCTGGAGCTTTCAGTATATTATCAGTGCGGCGCAGCAGATCCATTTCTTCCGCGCCATCTGGATCACCTTTGTGATCACCTTCATTTCTGTGCTGCTTCTGGTTATGGTTTCTTCTCTGGCAGCATGGGTAATGGTAAGAAGCAAGAGCATCCTGGGTACTGTACTTTATCTTGGATTTACCGCAGCAATGCTGATCCCCTTCCAGTCTCTGATGTATCCTTTGCTGGATCTCTTTGAGAAAATAGGACTCAAGAACATCCCCGGACTGATCTTCATGTACGGCGGTTTTGGACTGAGTATGTCAGTATTTCTGTATCATGGCTTTATCAAGAGCGTTCCCCAGTCTCTGGAGGAAGCGGCGATCATTGACGGAGCCAACATTTTTCAGATGTTCTTTAAAGTAGTATTCCCGCTGTTAAAGGGAACTACAGTTACTGTTATCGTATTAAACGGTATGTGGATCTGGAACGACTATCTGCTTCCTTTCCTGGTAATCGGTAA
Source organism: Gallintestinimicrobium sp. (assembly GCF_046968865.1). Lineage (NCBI taxonomy): Bacteria > Bacillati > Bacillota > Clostridia > Lachnospirales > Lachnospiraceae > Gallintestinimicrobium > Gallintestinimicrobium sp. The sequence goes on from NZ_JBKVPW010000011.1 coordinate 117,693, forward strand.
CAGCAACGGAGTGAAAACCCTGACGCTGGAGTTATACTTCGCCAAGCTGACATCAGGTCAGTACGGTAACCCGTGGGAGCTGATCTTCCCGGCTGTGCTGGTAACGATCATCCCGATTGTCATTCTTTATATTTTCCTGCAGAAGTATATCGTGGCAGGTGTGGCAGAAGGTGCCGTTAAGATGTAAACAGACTGGCAGTGTCGGATGATGAGAAAACCTCATAGCTGCCGAGTGTCTGCCGGCAATTGCGAAAACCCGCCTTGTGCGGGTTTTCGTTGTATTTTGTATTAGGGAAGCAGTAAGACAGCAGGCTTTCTGCAGGCATCAAGGTCGAGGCTTTTGATCCCGACATCATCTTATCAGGAAAAGGGAATTTTGCTCATGGAAAAAGAAAAGTGGTGGAAAAAGGCAGTCGTTTATCAGATTTACCCCCGCAGCTTTTATGATGCGAATGGGGATGGAATCGGCGATCTGCGCGGTATTATTGAAAAATTGGACTATATCCGTGACCTCGGGGCAAATGTGATCTGGCTCTGTCCGGTTTATAAATCCCCGATGGACGATAACGGTTACGATATTGCAGATTATTATCATATAGATGAAGCCTTTGGAACGGACGAGGACATGGATGAGCTGATCGCAGAAGCGAAGAAACGCGGCATCCGTATCATCATGGATCTGGTGGTCAATCACTGCTCCGACGAGCATAAGTGGTTTCAAAAAGCAAAAGCAGATCCGGAAGGACCTTACGGCAAGTATTTTTATATCAAAAAAGGAATCGACGGCAAAGCACCGAACAACTGGAGGTCCATCTTCGGCGGAAGCGCGTGGGAGCCGATCGAGGGAACGGACTATTACTACCTGCACATTTTTACGAAGAAACAGCCCGATTTAAACTGGGAAAATAAAGAGCTGCGGGAAGAAATCTATAAGATGGTCAACTGGTGGCTGGATAAGGGCATCGGGGGCTTCCGGCTGGATGCCATCACCTATTTGAAAAAAGAAGCGGGATTGCCCTCTTATCCTGCAGACGGAGAAGATGGTCTGGTATCCGTTGCGCACGGCGCACTGAATCAGCCCGGAATCGAAGCACTGCTGCGGGAGTTCAGAGATCGGACATACGGAAGAAGAGAAACACTGACAGTCGGCGAGACAGCCGGTCTGACTCCGGAGACGCTGCTTTCGTTTATTTCCTTAGAAGATGGTGTATTTTCTATGGTGTTTGAGTTCTCCTGGTGCCAGCTGGAATTGAAGGGACCGAACTATTTCTGGTATGACCGACAGGAGTGGACGCCGGAGGATCTGAAAAGAGAGCTGTTTTCCAGTCACGAAATGGCAGGAGACAGGGGATGGTTTGGTGTTTGCACAGAAAATCACGATCAGCCCAGATCGATCGACCATTATCTGCCCCGGGAGGGAAGAAATTATTATGGGGCAACGATGCTCGCATCCATGTATCTGCTGCTGAGGGGCACGCCGTATGTCTATCAGGGGCAGGAGATCGGCATGAGAAACTGTGCGTATGCGTCGATGGACGATTACAATGATGTATCGACCCACAATCAATATAACCGCGCACTGGCAGATGGATTTTCACCGGAGGAAGCGCTGCGTCTGGTTCAGCTGGAAAGCCGGGACAATGCGCGGACGCCGTTTCAGTGGGATGCTACAGAAAATGCCGGATTTACAACAGGAAAACCCTGGTTAAAGGTAAATCCCAACTATACAGGGCTGAACGCAGCACAGGAAGAGAGAGACGAGGATTCCGTGCTTACATGGTATAAGAAGATGATCGGGCTGCGTCTGCATTCCCAATGGTCAGAGCTGATCAGCGAAGGCACCTTTGCACCGGCTTATCGGGAGGAGAAAAATCTGATCGCGTATCGAAGAAGCTTTGAAGGCAAAACGTTGCTCGTACTGTGCAACATGCAGCCGGAAGAACGCGAGTTGACTCTGGTGGCTGCGCCCGGACAGGTGCTTGCAGACAACTATAAGGAAGCTGCTTTTACAGGTAATACGGTGCGTCTGCGCCCGTATGAGGTTCTGATCGCAGAGGAAGCATAACAGAAGGAAGCCGGTACAACGGCAGAAGGCGAGGAACTTATGCAGAGAAAAAATAATATCGTCCTGCGGCTGCACAGACAGAGAAAACCGGAGCAGGTGCTTTTGCCACTTGTCCGGGAAGATAATGGAGAAGCTTTGCGGGTTATTCTGGAAAAGCAGGACAATGTGACAGCGGAATTTATCTATAGAACAGAAAAAAAGGTCAGATCCGGCTGGCTGAAGCTGGAAATTGAGCAGGACGGCTGCCGGAGAAGTGATAATCTGGAGGAAGAGCTTCCGGTTATTTTGGAAGTGGAAACGGAGATCCGGCCGGAGGCGATGACCGCAATGTATCTTTTAAACGACTGGTGGACAAGACCGGCATTTATCAATGACTTTTCGGAAATCCCGGAGCTGACACAGGCGATTTACGGAAAGCTGAGAAACGGATACTTTTTCCTGCTTCCAATGCCGGGAAAACAGTTTAAGACCCAGGTAAAGCCCGGAAGAGAGAATACGCTTATTTTCGGAATGAGCGCCTGCAAGGGCGGAATCAGCAAACTGGACGAGCCTGTTTATGCATATGCGGAGGCGGACAGTTTGCAGGAAGCGGTTCATGCGTGTATGGCGTGGGCGGCAGAGTATCACGGAATCCGTTTGAAAGAGGAACGGAATATGCCGGAGATGCTGAAATATCTTGGCTGGTGCAGCTGGGATGCATTTTATACGGAAATCAGTGAAGAAAAGGTTCGCGCAAAGGGCAGAGAATTTGCGGAAAAAAATGTACCGGTGCGCTGGATGCTGATGGATGACGGCTGGCTGTCGGTGCATGGAGACGCACTCTATGACCTTGCGCCCGAAAAAGAAAAGTTCCCCAACGGATTTGCTCAGATGATCCGTGATATAAAGCGGGATACACAGGTGGACTGGTTTGGTGTCTGGCATGCGCTTGGCGGCTACTGGGGCGGAATCGAGCCGGGAAGCGACCTTGCAGCAAAAGAGCAGGAGCATTTATATCAAAATGCACCCGGGAAGCTGATCCCGTGGCCGGATGCAGCCAAGGGCTACGGCTTTTACCGGGATTGGTATGAATATCTGAAGCGGGAGGGCATCAGCTTTTCCAAAGTGGACGGACAGAGCGCCGTACATAATTATTTTGAAAATGATCTTCCACTGATGACAGCGACGCGGGGAATACATGGAGCGCTGGAGGGCGCGGCAGCGTACTTTGACGGTGCAGTGATCAACTGTATGGGAATGGCGGCAGAGAACATGTTTTCCCGTCCCCAGACAGCGGTTGCACGAAACAGCGATGATTTTGTACCAAAACGGGAGGATGGATTTGCAGAGCATTTGCTCCAGAATGCATACAATACACCCTACCAGGGCGAGCTGTATGTATGCGACTGGGATATGTTCTGGACAAGCCATGAGGATGGTCTGCGCCACAGCCTGCTGCGTGCGATCAGCGGAGGACCGGTGTATTTCAGCGATCGGATAGGAGAAACAGCCCCGGAGGTTGCAGCACCTCTCTGCTATGCGGACGGAAGGCTGCCGCAGCTTTTACGGGCGGCAAGACCGACACAGGATTGTATGTTTCGTGATCCCAGAAAAGATGGCGTGCTGAAGCTGACAAATGTCGGAGCATATGCAAATGGTAAGATCGGCGGAGTGATTGCCGTTTATAATCTGACCCATCAGGAACAGACCTATCGGATCGGTGCATCGGATATTCCGGAGCTTTCCGGGAAAAACTGCTGGATTTATGATTGTCGTAATCAGACTGCTGCGGCCTGCAGTGCAGAAGAAGGCAGGGAATACCGCCTTGCAGCGGGGGATTTCACCTGGTTTTTATTTGTGGAGGACACAGAGGGGAAAACCTTTGTGGGACTTGTGGATAAATACATCAGCTTTGATGCGGTACTGTGGATGCATGAGATCGGCGGCAGGCTAATGGGCGAAATCTGTGGCGGAAAGACCGTCGGATTTTTATCCAAAGAGCCTGTAAAGCGTGTGCTTTGCAACGGAGAGGATGTAACAGCGCAGGTGGAGAAAAAGGATTGCCTGTATTTGCTTGAGCTAAACGGACAGAATGCGGTAGTTGAAGTGGAATAAAAATCGCAGCACAACGCTGGCGGGGGCGCTGTGACATCCGCGTTCGAAATTGAAATAAAATCTGCTGTGCCCGCCGCGCGGCAAAAGGAGAGGAAAGAACATGAAAACAGCGCAGGAATATCAGAAAAGACTGCAGCGCCATTTGGATGAGCTCAAATGGCTGTACTGCGAATTATATCCGGGAAGAGAGGATATGTTTACCCAGTTATGTGAACAGATGGAAGCATGGTATCAGGAGCGCCCGGAATCAGAAAAGAAGCTGGACCGGGAGCGAGAACAGGAGCCTGCATGGTACAGCCGCCAGGATATGCTTGGCATGATGCTGTATATCGACGCTTTTGCCGGCAATTTGAAGGGTGTGAAGAAAAAGCTGCCTTACCTGGAAGCATGCAACGTAAACTACCTGCATCTGATGCCATTTCTGGATACCCCGAAGGGAAAAAGTGATGGAGGCTATGCGGTAGCGGATTACCGGAAGGTGCAGCCGGCCCTGGGTACGATGGAGGAGTTGGCTTCTCTGTGCAGCGCCTGCCATGAGAAAAAGATGAGCGTATGCATGGACTTTGTAATGAATCACACATCGGAAGACCATGAGTGGGCAAAGCGCGCACTGGCAGGAGAAAAGGAATATCAGGATCGGTATTTTTTCTATGATACACCGGACATTCCGCAGGAGTTTGAAAAAACAGTGCCCCAGGTATTTCCGACAACGGCGCCCGGTAATTTTACCTGGCGGGACGAGTGCCAAAAATATGTTATGACGTCCTTTTATCCCTATCAGTGGGACTTAAACTATTCCAACCCGGTCGTTTTTAACGAGATGGTCTATAATATGCTGTATCTGGTGAATCAGGGTATTGATATCGTCAGGATCGATGCGGTTCCCTATATCTGGAAGCAGCTGGGAACAGACTGCAGAAATCTGCCGCAGGTACACACCATTGTGCGCATGATCCGTATGATCACGGAAATCGTTTGCCCTGGCGTTGTGCTGCTGGGTGAGGTTGTTATGGAGCCTGCCAAGGTTGTCCCCTATTTCGGAACACTCGAAAAACCGGAATGCCATATGCTGTATAACGTAACGACGATGGCATCAACCTGGCATACCGTTGCAACAAAAGAGGTTGCGCTGTTAAAACAGCAGATGGACGTGGTAAACAGTCTGCCGAAGGAATATGTTTTCCTGAATTATCTGCGCTGCCACGACGATATCGGCTGGGGATTGGACTATGATTTCTTAAAACCCTCCGGGATTCAGGAGATTCCGCATAAGAAGTATCTGAATGAATATTTCCGGGGCATGGCAGCAGGCAGCGATGCGCGGGGAGAGCTGTATAATGATGATCCTGTATTACAGGATGCGAGACTTTGCGGAACGACGGCATCCCTGTGCGGTCTGGAGACTTCGCTGCAGGCAAAGGATCCGGCGAGAATTGAGCGTGCCATTCAGAAAATCCTGATGCTCAACGCTTATCTGTTTATTCAGTCCGGCATTCCGGTTATATACAGCGGAGATGAGATCGGTCAGCTCAATGATTATTCCTATAAGGATGATCCGGATGCAGACCGTGCGGCGGATTCCCGTTATGTACACAGAGGACATTTCCGTTGGGAGCTGGAAAAGAAAAGAGCAGAAAGGGGTACTGTCCAGAACCGGATTTTCGAGGGCATGCAGAAGATGGAAAAAGCCCGCTTTGCATGTGGTCCGTTTTCCGGAAAGGCTGCTGTATGGACCTATGACACCTATAACAGCCATGTGCTGTGCATCTGCAGACAGCTGAAAAACGAGATGGTTGTCGGCGTGTTCAACTTCTCGGATGAGCCCCAGACGGCATGGATCGACATGGGAGAAATGCCCTTTCAAGATCTGCTCGGAAAAGGGGAGTGTGTTTTACGTAATGTCATCCTGCCCGGCAATGGCTACGGCTGGTATTATAAAACCTGGGAGGAATAAGTCTTTCTGGTGCAGCGCAGCTCCAGCTTTTGCAGGAGCTGCGAAGGAGAAAAGATTCGGCAGTCGATGGTGTGGTGACGCACACTGCAGCCGGGTATATTGGCAGGAGGAAAGCAGCAATGGCGATAGAAGAATTACTTGGACAGCTAACGTTGGAAGAAAAATGCAGTCTGCTGTCAGGCTCTGCGTTCTGGTATACGCAGGCAGTTGAGCGCCTTGGCATCCGCAAGCTGATGCTGACGGACGGACCGCACGGTCTGCGTAAGCAGGTAGAGAATGCGGATCATCTGGGCTTGAATAAAAGCGTTCCGGCAACCTGTTTTCCGCCGGCAGCAGCGTTGGCAGCTTCCTGGAATGAAGAGCTGATCTATGAGATGGGAGAAGCGCTTGGAATCGAGTGCCGGGCGGAAAATGTAGATGTCTTATTGGGACCGGGGGCGAATATCAAACGCTCGCCTCTGTGCGGACGGAACTTTGAATACTTTTCCGAAGATCCGTATCTGTCTTCTCGACTTGCAAAGGCACATATCACAGGGCTGCAGAGCAAGGGAGTCGGCGCTTCGATCAAGCATTTTGCGGCGAACAATCAGGAGACGAGGCGCCTGACGATCAATGCAAAGGTGGATGAACGGACACTTCGGGAAATTTATCTGGCAAGCTTTGAAACTGCGATCAAAGAAGGAAAGCCCTGGACGGTCATGTGTGCCTATAACCGGTTAAACGGTGAGTTCGGTTCGGAAAATAAGAAAGTATTGAATGATGTTTTGCGGGACGAATGGGCCTATGAAGGTCTGGTCGTTACGGACTGGGGCGCGACGAACGATCGCGTCAAGGGACTGGAGGCCGGTCAGGATCTGGAAATGCCGTCTTCGGGAGGTGTCAATGACCGTGCGGTATTGGAGGCTGTGCAGGAAGGAAAAATTACCGAAGCACAGGTAGATGTTTCAGTTCGCCGACTGCTTGAGCTGATCGCAAAGGCAGATGAAAAGCCGCCGGTAGAACCGTTTGTTCCAAAAACCCATCATGAACTGGCACAGAAGATCGCATCGGAATGTATTGTGCTTCTGAAAAATGAAGAGCAGCAGCTTCCGCTTGCCAAAACGGAAAAAATAGCGCTGATCGGTGAGTTTGCGGTAAAGAGCAGGATTCAGGGCGGTGGAAGCTCCCATATCAACCCGACATTTCTGGATACGCTGCTGGAGGAAATGCAAAAGCGCGGCGGCGATGCTGTTTTATATGAAAAAGGATTTTCTGTGGATGCGGAAAGTCTGGATGAAGCAGAACTGGAACGGGCGATTGCGGCGGCAAAGGCAGCAGACAAGGTTGTTTTATGCATGGGACTTCCGGAAAGCTATGAGACAGAGGGACTTGACCGTAAGCATCTGAATCTGCCCGGTGCACAGCTGGAAATGATCCGTGTGCTGAAGCAGTATAATCCGAATCTGATCGTTGTATTGAACAATGGTGCTCCGGTGGTGATGCCGTTTGAAGACGATGTAAAAGCGATTGTAGAAGGCTACCTGCTGGGACAGGCGGGAAGCGGTGCCATGGCGTCGATCCTTTACGGAGAGGTAAATCCCAGCGGTAAGCTGGCAGAGACTTTCCCGATGCGTCTGGAGGATACTCCTGCATACCTGAATTTCCCGGGAGAGGGCTATCAGGTGGAATACCGGGAGGGTGTCTTTGTCGGATACCGCCATTATGATTCGAAAAAAATCCGTCCGCAGTTTGCATTTGGCGAGGGCTTAAGCTACACGACCTTTTCCTATGGCAGCATCGAAACGGATCGGGAGAGCATTTTGGATACCGATCAGCTGCGTGTTAAGGTGAGGGTGACCAATACAGGGAAACGTGCCGGAAAAGAGACGGTGCAGCTCTATGTTCACGACTGCCAGAATGAAATCATTCGTCCGGAGAAGGGGCTGAAAGGCTTTGTAAAGCTTTCTCTGGAGCCGGGAGAAACCAAAACCGCAGAGTTTGTGCTGAATAAAAGAAGTTTTGCCTACTACGATGTGGAGCAGAAGGATTTTCTGGTGCAGAGCGGGCAGTTCGAAATTTTAGTCGGTGCATCGAGCCGGGACATTCGCCTGAAAAAGACCGTTACAGTGACTTCGACAGCGAAGATCCACAAGCATTTCCATGCCAATACAACCTTTGGTGAGTTGTATGCATATCTGCCGACCAGACCGATCGCAGAGGAAAGGATGGATTATTTTAAACGGGAGTCCGGTATTGATTTCGAGATGGGAGAAAATGCGGAGGATTTCGCATTCCGTGTGATCTGCGACTTTCCGCTGAAAACTCTTGTAACCTTTACAGAGGGACGCTATAGCAGAAAACAGCTGGCAGAGCTTCTGGAACAGGTCAATAAGATTGGCGAGGGCTGAGAAGAGTACGGAAAATGACTTGTATCTTTCCTGAAAGTTGTGCTATAATCCAATCTTTGACAGTTGAGTAAAAATAAAATCGCTGTAGCCCTTGTATTTACTGGGCTGTGGCGATTTTTTGCTGCCGTATTTTCACGACTTGTCAGAATGAAAAAAGCTGTTATAATGAAGTTGTCAAGGCAGAGCGCTTTGAATCTATTCTATCATCACTATATTCATATTAAAAATGCGAAACGGGCTTATAACGGTTGCAGCGTTTCCATTTTCCAGGGGTACAGCATAGATGGGCTGTGCGCTTCATGACGGCAGGACTGCCGGAATTCAATTTGTTTGGGACAAGAGAATAATGCGCAGCGGAGAGGAATCATTTGAAAAGGATACTTTGACGGAATACTGTGGGGAGGTTGTGTGGAAGTGGTTACAATTTCTTAAATGTGCCGGGTATCGTAAATTTTTAGGTGTGATAGATTTCTGCTGGAAAGAGAGAAGAGGAGTGTGGATGGGAAGACAAAATGACGCATTTGTGGGGTATTTAAACCGGGATGAAATTTTGGCAGACTTGTACAATGGGTGCCTGTATGAAGGGGAGGAGGTGATCTTGCCGGGGCAGTTGAGCGAGGTGCAGAAAAACTATTCGAGGACATTGATGAACTACGGCAGAAATGGACTGAGAAAACACCGGGAACGGGACGCTATTAAAATGTTTTCGAACCGGAAAATGATGGTGCTGTTGGCAGCGGAAGCACAGAACAATCTGCACCTTGCGATGCCGTTTCGGTGTATGGAATACGACACGGAGGAATACAGCAGGCAACTAAAGAAACTGTACGAGGAGAACAGCGGGATGCTGACAGACAGCACAGAATATTTAAGCCGCCTAAGGCGGACGGATCGGTTGATTCCGGTCGTTACGCTTGTGATTTACCATGGAGAGGAGGAGTGGAATGCGCCAAAGAGGCTAAGTGATATGCTCAAGCTGCAGGGGATTGATGAAAAGCTAAAGAGCCTGATCACAGATTACCCGATCCATGTATTTTGTTTAAAAGACCTGCAGGAAGAGTATTTCCATACAAATCTGCGGGAACTGATCGGACTGATGAAACGACAGAAAAACAAGGAAGAGCTTCGGAAATATTGCAAAGACAATGAAGAACGGATCAGTCGGATGGACGCGTCCGCATACGATATGATCTGTATTATGTTAAACAGGGAAGATTTATTGGAAAAGAAAACGAAATATTTAAAGGAAGAAAGCGAGGAATATGATATGTGTAAGGCTATGGAAGACTGGGCAGAGGAGTGTAGAAATGAGGGAAGAGCGAGTTTGCTGGAGCTGATTTCCAGGATGGCGGCAGGTGGAGATGCAGAATTTATTGTCCGTTTGTCGGAAAAAGAGGTGATGGAAGCGATGACAAAGAAATATGAGATGGAAGAAATATTAAAGTAAAGTTTTGGTTTTGAAAATGGTACGCGTGGCGCAGCAACACCATCTGCCATGAAAAGAGGAAGCAACCACTGAAAATGACTTGTATCTTTCCTGAAGAGTGTGATATAATCATACAGTTACAAAAAGTAGTTTTCAAAACTATATGTTGTGTGAGGCACTTATGCAGAAAAAGGTACAGATCATCAGTGACGGTTCTCAGGATTTAACGCCGGAGTTGTCTAAAGAAAAGGATATTGAGGTTGTTCCCTTTTATGTTTCGTTTGACGGGGAAAATTATTATAAAGAAATAGAAGAGATCACGGTACGCGATTTTTATCAGCAGATGGTGGATCATCCGGATGTATTTCCGAAGACATCCATGCCGTCTGTACAGGATTTTTATGAGGTGTTTGAAAAATCTGTAAAAGAAAATATTCCGGTGATCTGCATTTGCATCACGGCGAAATTCAGCGGTTCTCTGCAGTCGGCAACTACAGCAAAGGATATGATCCTGGAAGAGTATCCGGAGGCAAAGATCGCAGTCATTGATTCGACATTTGATACGGTGCTGCAGGGACTGTTTGTGCTGGAAGCGTGCAGACTGCGGGATCTCGGACTGGAATATGAGCAGATTACAGAAGCTCTGCTTTCCATCCGGGAGAGCGGCAGGATCTTTTTTACGATCGGCAGCATCGATTACTTAAAGCATGGCGGACGCATTGGAAAGCTTGCAGGAATTGCGGCCAGTGCGTTGAAAATCAAACCTCTCATCACACTGAAGGAGGGAGAAATTTTCAATTCCGGCATTACCAGAAGCCGTCAGAAATCGATGCAGAAGGTTGTGGAGATGACGGAAAAATACCTGGATGAGGTACAGGCAAAGCCGGGAGAATACAGCTTTTGTATCGGCTATGGCTATGACTATGAAGAGGCGGTCGGCTTCCGGGAGATGTTGAAGGACCTGATCCGGGAACGGCTTGGAATTGAAGAAATCGGCATTTATCAGATCGGTGCGACAATTGGAGTGCATACCGGACCGTATCCCATCGGGATTGGAATTGTCCGGCATGCCAAGGTGTAGCTCAGGATTTTAAACGTGCATGACAGGAACAGGAGGGACAGCTCTCCTGTTCTTTTTTTGTCGTGCTGCGGCGGGACAAAACGTCGTCGCTTTCGCAGCATGCCGCGGACGGAGTGTTCTGCAACACGGCATTTGGTGCAGAAGCTGTAGAGGATGCAGCCATAGCATGGCTGTCGGTCATTGTACATGCCGGCGTAAGCCCTTCGTCCTGCATCAGGGCGCTGCCCCAACGATACATCGCTTCGAGAATCGGGAAAAGGCTTTCACCGAGCGCCGTCAGCGAGTAATCGACGCGGGGCGGAACGACAGGATAAACTGTGCGGGAAATCAGACCGTCTTCTTCCAGTTCGCGGAGCTGCTGGGTCAGCATTTTAGGCGTCGCCTCGGGGACGAGACGGTGCAGCTGGTTGAAGCGCAGCGTCTGACCGGTCAGGTGCCAGAGCAGCAGCGCTTTATATTTGCCGCCGATTAAGCGGATTGTAGCGGAAACAGGGCAATTTTTATTGACCGAGGGATTTTCTTTTGAAGCCATAGCGATTTCTCCATTCTTATTCATGACAATAGAATGCTCGCAGAGCGTACATTCTATTGTTGTGAGGTGAACACTATCCTTTTGGGTAGTATATTACAAAATAGTGCATTCTTTATTTTTCTATCCTAATTGTTATAATGGTAGCAGAGGATAGAAAAAAAGACAAGATGAGTTCTTTAAGGGCAGCCTTTAAAAGCTGTAAAGCAGGAAAGACTATACAGGACGGCTGCAGAATGGAGATATATGAAAAAAGAAACCTATGATATTACCGGCATGTCATGCGCGGCATGCTCAGCGCGAATTGAAAAAGGAATTTCCGGAATGGAGGGCATGCAGCAATGCAGCGTCAATCTGCTGAAAAACAGCATGACGGTTTCCTATGATGAAGCCGAACTGGATTCCGGGAAAATTATTCATCAAGTAGAAGACATCGGCTATGGCGCTTCGCTTCACCAGACACAGGGCAGCAAAACGACAGGAGCATCAGGCAGAGGAAAAAACGGTGCAACAGATGCGGCTGCGGCGGCAGCAAAGCAGATGAAGCAGAGACTGATCGTTTCGTTAGTCTTTACGATCCCGCTGTTTTATATTTCGATGGGACATATGGCTGGCTGGCCGCTGCCGTCGTGGCTGCTGGGAGCAAGAAATCATATGATTTTTGCATTTACCCAGTTTTTGCTGGTGCTGCCGGTTTTGATTGCAGGCGGACATTATTTTAAAAACGGATTGAGAAATCTGTGGCATCGTTCTCCGAATATGGATTCGCTGATCGCATTGGGCTCCGGCGCGGCGTTTGTGTATGGCATCTATGCGATTTACAAAATCGCCTGGGGCTTTTCCATCGAAGATATGGATATGGTCGAGACCTTTGGCATGAATTTGTATTTTGAATCCTCAGCGATGATCCTGACACTGATCACTCTGGGAAAATTCATGGAGGCCCGGGCAAAATCCAAGACGTCCGAGGCGATCACGAAGCTGATGGATCTGGCACCGAAGACCGCGAAGGTATTAAGGAATGGACAGGAAGAAGAAATTTCCGTAGACGATGTACAGAATGGAGATATTCTGGTTGTCCGGGATGGTGATACGGTTCCGGTGGATGGAAAAATTACAGAAGGCTTTGCTTCTGTGGATGAATCTGCGATCACCGGCGAAAGCCTTCCGGTGGACAAGCAGACCGGAGATCCTGTGACCGGAGGTACGATCAACCGAACCGGATATTTTCAGATGGAAGCAACTGCGGTTGGAGAACATACGACACTGTCAAAGATTATTCAGCTGGTAGATGATGCGACATCCTCCAAAGCGCCGATTGCAAAGCTGGCGGACAGGGTCAGCAGTGTGTTTGTTCCGGTTGTCATTACAATAGCGCTGTTGGCGGCAATCCTCTGGCTGCTTGCCGGTCAGAGCTTTGAGTTTGCACTTTCTGTTGCGATTTCTGTGCTGGTAATTTCCTGTCCGTGTGCCCTCGGGCTGGCAACGCCTACGGCGATCATGGTGGGAACCGGACGGGGTGCGGCGAAGGGTATTTTGATCAAATCTGCGGAAGCGTTGGAGATTACACATAGCATTGATACGGTTGTTCTGGATAAAACCGGCACAGTAACCCAGGGCAAGCCGGTTGTGACGGACGTGATCGCGCTGGATGCAGATGGAAAAACAGCAGGTGAAAACACACAGGCGTATACAGAACTTTTACAGCTGGCCTTTTCTCTGGAAAAAATGTCCAGCCATCCGCTTGCAGAGGCGATTGTCAAAAAAGCGGAAGAACGCTCGGCAGCGCTCAAAGAGGTTTCGGATTATGAGATGATTCCGGGACAGGGCATCGCGGGAACAATCGATAAAACGAGATGCTTTGCAGGCAACCGGAAGCTGATGGAAACCAACAAAATCGATATTTCCGCCGCGGCAGGCTTACAGGAACGGTTGGCGGATGAAGGCAAGACGCCGTTGTATTTTGCACAGGGAGGAAAGTTCCTTGGCGTGATCGCTGCTGCGGACGTTGTAAAACCCACCAGCAGGGAGGCAATTGCCAGACTGCAGGAGATGGGAATGGACGTCATTATGCTGACCGGCGACAATGCAAGAACGGCAGAGGCAATCAAAAAACAGGTTGGCATCAAGACGGTTATTGCGGATGTGCTTCCGCAGGATAAAGAGGAAAAAGTTCGTCGGCTGCAGGAGCAGGGGCACAAGGTTGCAATGGTGGGAGACGGTATCAACGACGCGCCCGCACTGGCGAGGGCGGATGTCGGAATCGCGATCGGCGCAGGAACAGATGTGGCGATCGAATCAGCGGATATCGTACTGATGAAGAGCGATCTGATGGACGCAGCATCTGCGGTAAGCTTAAGCCGTGCGGTGATGCGCAACATCAAGCAGAACCTGTTCTGGGCATTTTTCTACAATGCGATTGGCATTCCGGTGGCAGCAGGCGTGCTGTATCCGGCGTTCCATATTTTATTAAACCCGATGATCGGTGCGGCGGCGATGAGCTTCTCTTCTGTATCCGTCGTATCGAATGCGCTCCGTCTCCGGTTCTTTACGCCGAAGTGGAAGCATGAGAGCGGTACTGCAGATTTGCAGACAACCGGAAATGGCGGTATGATGGAGCAAAGCACGGCAGCCGCGGAAATTGCGGATAGAATAGCCCAAAATGATGAATCAAAAGGAGAGACTACCATGAAAAAAACAATCAAAATCGAAGGCATGATGTGTCAGCACTGCGTAAAGGCAGCAACAAAAGCGCTGGAGGGCGTAGCGGGCGTGACCGCTGTAACCGTAAGCCTGGAGGATAAGCAGGCAGTTGTAGAAGGCACAGCAATCGATGAAGCGTTGACTGCAGCAATCGTAGATGCCGGCTACGAAGTGAAGGGGATAGAATAAAATCTTGACAGCTCCTTTCCTGATTCTGTATAATGGATGAAGTAAACATGTCAAAAGCGGATTGCCTGAAATAAAGCAGAGAGAACAGCTTTGTATAAAGATCGCTTCGCACAGGATTTATTTCAGACAGGGAAGGAACCGAATTTCATGGATAACGCGGACCCTGACGGGGAAACGAATTTTCTGAATTCCAATCACAATACAAAATGGACAGAGCCTGTGCTCTGTTGGAGAAAGCTATAGGAGGCATAGCCTGTTGGGAGTTCCCAATGGGTTATGTCTCTTTGTCGTAGAAAAAGGAGAGATTTTAAATTCATGGTAAAACTACTTTTGTTACTGATCATTCTGATTCTGGTCAATGCCTTTTTGGCGGCGTCCGAGGTTTCTGTTGTATCGCTGAATAAAAACAGGCTGCGGGAGCTGGCAGAGGACGGCGATCGGAAAGCACAGCGGCTGCTGAAGTTTGCAGAGGAGCCGAATATTTTTCTATCTACGATTCAGGTCGGGATTACATTGGCAGGATTTCTGGCCAGTGCAGCTGCAGCGGACGGATTTGCAGGCAAATTGATGGCATGGTTGTATGAACGGTTGGGAACAAGCGGCATAAGCCTTTCTGTTTGTCATGTGCTGGCAGTTGTGCTGGTGACAGTTGTGCTTTCGTACTTTGCATTGCTGTTTGGCGAGCTGGTGCCGCGTCGGATCGCGATGCAGCGGCCTGAAGCTGCAGAAAGAATGACTTGTAGTGTAGTCGGTGTGCTGACGGTGGTACTGCATCCGGCGGTATGGCTGTTGTCGAGGTCTGCAAAGCTGATCTTAAAGCTGCTTCACTTTAAAACGGAATCCGTAGAACGCAGCGTTACGGAGGAAGAGATCCGGCGGCTGGTTGACCTTGGCGGGGAAAAAGGAACGATAGACCACGATGAGCAGGAGTGGATTCAAAACGTGTTCCGGTTTGACGACATTTCGGTGCGGGATGCGATGACGAGAGAAGCAGATATGGTCTGTTTTTCGCTGGATGAGGCGGACGAGGACATCATTTCGACGATCCGGGAAAGCGGTTTATCCAGATATCCGGTTTACGATGAAGATATTAACGATATTATAGGTATTCTGAATGCCAGGGATTATCTCCTGGATCGTAAAAATGACAGCCCGTCAGGGTTAAAGGAGCTTTTGCGAGAGCCTTATTTTGTACCGGATACGATTCATGCAGATGACCTGTTCCGGGATATGCAAAAAGGAAAAATCCATATGGCCATCGTTATCGACGAATACGGACAGACGGCGGGGGTTATTACAATGGAGGATCTTCTGGAGGAGATCGTCGGAAATATTTACGATGAGTTCGATTCCGAGGAGCCGCCGGAAATCGTTCAGCTGGAGGACAATTTGTGGAGGATCTCAGGCGGCGCATATGTTGAGGACATTGCGGAAGCACTGGATCTGGATCTTCCGGAGGATATCGATTATGACACGCTGGGCGGCATGATCTTCAGCTGCTTGCGGATCATTCCTGCGGACGGCAGCCAGTTTGATGTGCAGGTCAACGGACTGAATATTCATGTGGAAAAAATGGAGGATCAGAGAGTGGAATCTGCACTGGTCAGCAAGATCCTGCCGGAGAAAGAAGAGGAAGAGTGAGCTGTAACGAACATAAAAAGCCGGTCGGCACAGAAGAATTTTCTTCCATGCCGACCGGCGTTTTCATCGTATAGGAAACTTCGTTTCCATACGATAAAAACGCTCCGC